>CAUUUQ010000010.1:0-37343 GCA_963548345.1 uncultured Atopobium sp.
GCAAAGACCACCGCTGGCTACGATTACGACACCGCGCTTATCTACGCTTCAGCTTGTGGTACTGCAACTGCAGCAAGCCGAGGAATCGCAAAGCGCGCAACCATCGACCGTGTTGTCACTGCTCTCTACAAGAAGATGGGCCGAGAAATGCCTGCTTCTATCGCAGAAGAGATTCAGCTTGCTCGCAAGAAAGAGGAGAGCCGCGAGGGTAAGTCTTCTTGGCTTGCAGATTCTGAGTAGTAATCGCAGCTAGAACACGTAGTTCTTTTGGCGAGAAACCCTCAGATGGTGCACTTTCGCCGCGCAAGAAATACTGAACGCTTTTACTATTGTGAACGTACAAACACTTGGCAAGAAAGATTCTCTTGCCAAGTGTTTTTTATTGAAATTTATTTAAAGATACTCACAACGTAACAGGTCAAAAAAATGTTACCCTGTAAAAAGACAGGTTAGTTTCTGCGACTATTGTCCTGTGTTGATAGGCTTGCAGAACGTTATACACCGCTAAACGGACAATGATAGGAGCATGTATGTTTGAGGGAGTCAATGCATCCAACGGAATCGGCATCGGTACTGCTCAGGTTGCCGTAGATCCAGACCTCACTTTTACTCCGCACACTGTTGAGGACACTGCTGCAGAGAAGGTTCGTTACGCAGAGGCAGTAACTAAGTTTATTGCACAGACTAACGCACAGATTGAGCGCATGACCAAGACAGTGGGCGAGGAAGCCGCTGCTATTATGGGTGCTCACATTGAGTTTGCTGAGGATGAGGGCATCAAAGAGGCTGTTAACGGTGCTATTGATGGCGGCACCTGCGTTGAGCAGGCTGTAAGCGACGCCTACGACATGTACTACAACATGTTCCTTGGCATGGAGGATGAGCTCTTCCGTGAGCGCGCTGCAGACGTTGCTGACGTAAAGACCGGTCTTCTCGCTGACCTTCTTGGTAAAGAGGTGGTTGACCTCTCAACGCTCCCAGAGAACTCCGTTATTGTTTGCCGCGAGTTGACTCCTTCAATGACTGCAGACATCGATAAGGAGCACGTTGCAGGTATTGTTACCGAGACTGGTGGACGTACTTCTCACTCCGCAATCATTGCGCGCGCTCTTGAGATTCCTGCAGTTCTTTCTGTTCCTAACATCACTTCTGAGGTTACAACTGGCAACGCTATTGTTGTCGACGGCACCAACGGCAAGGTTGTTGTCAATCCTTCTGAGGCTGAGCTTGCTGAGTACAAGACTCAGGCTGAGGCTTATGCTGCAGAGAAGGCCGCTCTTGAGGCTTATCGTGGCAAGGAGACCGTAACTGCTGACGGTATCAAGGTTCTGCTTGTTGCTAATATCGGCAACCCAGACGACGCTAACGGCGCAGTTGATGCTGACGCTGAGGGTATTGGTCTGTTCCGCTCCGAGTTCCTGTTCATGGACGCAAAAGAGCTCCCAAGCGAGGAGGAGCAGTTTGCTGCTTACCAGAAGGTTGCTCTGCGCATGAAGGATAAGCCTGTCATCATCCGTACCCTTGATGTTGGTGGCGATAAGGAGATTCCTTACCTCAACATGAAGGCTGAGGAGAACCCATTCATGGGCTTCCGCGCTATCCGTTACTGCCTCAATAATGCTGAACAGTACAAGGTTCAGCTCCGCGCTCTTCTCCGCGCATCCGCATTTGGCGACATCAAGATTATGCTTCCTCTTGTTACTGCTGTTGACGAGGTCCGCCAGGCAAAGGCTCTTGTTGAGGAGTGCAAGCGTGAGCTTGACGCTGAGGGCGTAGCTTACAACAAGGACATTGAGGTCGGCACCATGATTGAGACCCCATCTGCATCTCTGATTGCAGATAAGCTGGCTCGTGAGTGCGACTTCTTCTCCATTGGCACCAACGACCTCATCGGTTACACCATGTGCGCTGACCGCGGCAATGATCGCGTTGCCTACCTCTACGAGGTCTACCAGCCATCCGTTCTTCGTTCCCTCAAGTTCCTCATCGGCGAGGGCAACAAGGAGAAGATCATGGTTGGTATGTGCGGCGAGGCAGCTGCAGATCCACTACTCATCCCAGTCCTTCTTTCTTTCGGTCTGGACGAGTTCTCCGTCTCTGCACCATCTGTTCTGCGCACCCGCAAGACCATTGCTGCTTGGACAAAGGCTGAGGCAGACGAGCTCACCGCTCGCGTCATGGAGCTTGATACCGCAGCTGAGGTCAAGGCTCTGCTTGAGCGTGAAGCTCGCTAAGTTCTAGTCGTAAAGTCTTAGCTCACACCATACAAATTCAGGGGCATCTGCGCTGGCAGGTGCCCCTGTTTCTTTAATGCTAAGCCTTTTGGCGAGAAGACCGGTCTTCTCGTAATGCGTGACCAGCAAAGCCCGAGCTTCGAAGCGCGACCTACGGCGCAGGAGTCGCTCTGTGCGCTAGGGAACAATCACGGAAAGCGCAGCGGGAATAACCTCAATGAGAAACTGTTCTGCAAAGGGAAGCTCTTCTCCGTCTACCTGAATTGGGACAGGCTTGTGGAAAGTTACCACTGCTTGCTTGAGGTGACGCTCCTCAATGATGCGGGAGTTGACGTGTTTACCAGCCCTTGCCAGGCCAAACAGAGCCAGCAGGTGAGGAATGATAGGCACTTTAGTGTTGTAGCAGACGGTAAGAAGGCCATCGTCAGGCTGCGCATGCGGACAGACCTTAAAGCCGCCGCCATACGTAGGGCCAATCTGAAAGGCCATGATAAGCGCTTGAAGATCAATGTCCTTCTCACCATCAAACGAGACGGTGCAAGGGTAACCCTTGCTACCTGCAGCCATAAACTTGAGACCTGAGGTTAAGAAGAGCGCCTCACCCTCGGTAGAGGAGTTGTTCGCGCGGCGCTTTGTGGTGTCGGCTGCAATAGCTGCATCAAGTCCAAATGACATGGTCTCCATGAAGTAGACGTCGTTGATGCGACCAATTTCTAGCTGTTTGACTTTTCCGCGGACCAGCTGTGCAAACGCACCTTCGGGGTCGTTAATTTTCATACCCAGGGTGCGTGCATAGTCGTTTCCCGAGCCCATAGGGATAATGCCAAGCGCTGGACGCACCTCTGGCGATAAGGCCATGAGGCCGTTGACCACCTCGTGGATGACGCCATCTCCGCCAAGTGCGACAACCGTGTCAAAGTCCGCAGCTTCTGCGGCCATGACACGAGCGTCTCCCATAGCTGTGGTGAGTTTGAGTTCGTATCCGTCCGTTGCAGCAGAATAGCTGGTAAGGAAATGACGGGCAAACTCTGCACCAGCAGCACCTTTACCGCTATGAGCAGCAGGATTAGCTATGATAAGCGTGCGTCCAAGAGGGGATTGAGACATTTTGCACCATTTCTACAAGCGCTGCTGTTGAGCGCGCTGTTACTAAATAGTCTTGTCACCACATATCCAAATAAAATAGTGGAGAAAACAGTTCAACAACGTTTCAAGTTTAAACGGCTTTGTCTGTCTGTGCTAGGATAAACCATACAGAAATCGGTAGAAAAGGATAGCGCGTGAGCGAGTCTTCAACACAAACTAATAATGCGCAGGACACAAGCGTAGTTTCTGCAAATACTAATAGTGCAAGTCTTGTTGCTGTTTCTGCTCGAGATGCATGGTATCCAACACATCAGCGTGACCAGTTCATTTTGCGTCAGCTGGTAAGTAAAGACTTCAAGCTCAAATATCGCCGTTCCATTTTGGGCGTTGTGTGGTCAGTTTTGAACCCACTTTTAATGATGACCGTTATGGCAGTTGTCTTTTCTACTTTTTTAGGCAACCGCGCCGAGGATGTTGTGAACTATCCTCTGTATCTTATTCTTGGTAATACAGCTTTTCAGCTGATGAACGATGCAACTACTATGGGAATGCGCTCAATTATTGATGCATCTAGCCTGCTTAAGAAGGTTCGCATCAATCGTGTTGTTTTCCCTGTTCAGAAGGTGCTTTTTGCGGTTGTAAACTATCTTTTCTCGCTTATTGCTGTTGGCATTGTTATGCTTGTCTTCCGCATTCCGCTGACAATTTATTCATTGCTCACACCTGTTGCTTTGCTGCTTCTGGCTTGTTTTTGCATTGGTCTTGCAATGCTTCTCTCGGCCCTTGCAGTCTTCTTTAGAGACGTTATCCACCTGTGGAGCGTTGTAACCACCGCCTGGATGTATGGTACACCGCTCTTTTACTCCGTTAATATCATGTCACCTTGGATGCTTCAGATTGAGCGCTTTAATCCAATGTTCCACTTTGTAACATTTATTAGAGACTGCCTTCTTTTCCAGAAGTTTCCTGCAACAAGCACCATTTTAGGCTGCCTTGTTTCTGCAGTTCTTGCCCTCGTAATTGGCTATACCGTCTTCCACAAACTAGAGAAGAAATTTATTCTGCACATTTAACCGCAGATTATCTTTTTGAAATAACCTTATAGCAGAACGTTTCTGGATGGCTACGAGTTTGTGTGAAGCCAAACATAACGCCTTTTGAGTTGAATGAATGGCTTTCCACCACTGCAACGCAGTTAAAATCTCCAAGCTCTAAATGTTGCTGGTCTTCTTCAGTTGCCAGCTCAACACTGATTGTTCTTTTGCTCTTTAGAATTTTCATATGAAGCGTGTTTTCTAGGTATGCATAAATAGACGTTGATGCATCAGCAATGGTTAGGTTTCCAACGGCAGATGCTAAAAGGTAGTCGTTATCTATTTGGCGAGAAGATCCGTCGAGTTTACGGATTCGAACAATGTGGATAAGTTCTTCTCCCGCCCTAAAACCAGTTTGATGAGAAATATCGTCTGTGCAAGGAACGTGCTCAAAGACAATGACATCCGTATCAGGTATAAGATGATTTCTATGGGCATATTCTTGAAAGGACTCAAGTCCTTCTAGTGAGCCAATAACTTCACTTGGTTTTTTCTGCCATATGACACGCACGCCCCTGCCATGAATTGGTTGAAGGAGCGCTTCATCCGATAGGAGAGTAAGTGCTCGTCGAACAGTGTTTCTTGAGCAAGAATATGTTTTGGTCAGCTCCATCTCGGTGGGTAAAAAAGACTCATAGGCGTAGGTACCGTCTAAGATTTTATTTTTCAAATCCTGATAAATCGTATCGAATCGTGCACTTGGCATAGTATTTCCTTAACAGGCTGCTGAAGTTCAAAGTTACGTGTTCAAACTACCCTTGATTAGATAGTAGCTTTATAAAATGAAAGTTACATAAAATGATTCCTTTCATACCATTTACCGACAATTTCATACCGTTCGGAAGTGAGTTGTTTAAACAACTTGATACTACAAATATACTTTTCTTTGTAGACGTAAGCAAAATTGTTTTGACAGTGTGTCAAAGCATGGCTTATGAAAATCATGAGAAGAGACGTCAACCTAGCAAAGGGTTAGGAGCGCTCTCTAAGGAGGAGTCTTATGTCTGGTATCAATCGTAGGCAGTTTGTCACCTTAAGTGCGTCAGCTCTTTGCTCACTTGGTCTTGTTGCTTGTGGCGGAAATAACGACAAAAAGCAGGGAGATTCTGATTCATCAAAGGGTTCAGTTTATTTTCTAAACTTCAAGCCTGAGTCTGATCAGCAGTGGAAAGATCTTGCAGCTAAGTATACTGAGGAAACTAAGGTTCCTGTAAAGGTAGTAACTGCTGCTTCTGATACCTATTCGCAGACTTTCCAGTCTGAGATTAACAAGGATGCTTCTGTAGCACCAACGCTGTTCCAGACAAATGGTCCTTCCGGCCTTATTGGCGTAAAGGACTACTGCATTGACCTTAAGGACGCCAAGATTCTGGGTGAGCTCACCAATGACGCTCTTAAGCTTCAGGAGGATGGCGTTGTCTACGGTGTTGACTATGTAGAGGAAGACTACGGCATTATCTACAACAAGAAGCTGCTCGAGAAGGCAGGCTATAAGGGAGACGATATCAAGGACTTTGCTTCCCTGAAGAAGGTTGTTGAGGATATTCAGGCTCGCAAGGCAGAGCTTGGCGTAAAGGGTGCATTCACCAGTGCTGGTCTTGATTCCAGTTCTGACTGGCGCTTTACCACACACCTTGCAAATCTTCCTCTGTATTATGAGTTCAAGGATACCGGTAATCCAGAGGCTAAAGAGATCAAGGGAACCTATCTTCCTAACTACAAGCAGATTTTTGACCTCTATATCAACAACGCTACATGCAGCCCAACTGAGCTTTCTGGCAAGACTGGCGATGACGCTGTCGCAGAGTTTGTTAACGGTGAAGCAGTCTTCTACCAGAATGGTACCTGGGCATACAACGACATCAAGAAGCTTGGCGACGATGCTCTTGGTATGATTCCAATTTACATTGGCGTTAAGGGTGAAGAGAAGCAGGGTATGTGCTCTGGCGGCGAGAACTACTGGTGCGTAAGCTCCAAGGCAGACGACGCTTCCCAGAAGGCAACGCTTGACTTTATCTATTGGTGCGTAACTTCTGATACTGCTACCACTGCAATTGCTGAGGAAATGGGCTTCACCATTCCATTCAAGAACGCAAAGGCAACTAAGAATGCACTTGCAAACATTGCAGCTGAGTATGCAAAGAAGGGCAATGAGCCCGTGGCTTGGGACTTCATTTACATTCCTTCTCAGGAGTGGAAGAACAACCTCTCCAGTGCGCTTAAGGGCTATGCAGCAGGAACAGAGGGCTGGGATGCTGTTAAGTCCGCATTCGTTGATGGTTGGAAGACTGAGAAAGAGGCTAACGCATAGTAGTCCTTCTAGTAATACTTTGATTGGTGAGAGACGAGAAGAGAGATCTCTCTTCTCGTCTCTTGTTATTGGAGGGTATCTCTATGGCTAAGATGTTGAAGCGGTGGTGGCCATTATTTGTTCTGCCCACAGCGCTCTCTTTTTTGTTTGGCTTTATGATCCCGTTTGTTCAGGGATTCTATCTTTCATTTTGTAAATTTATTACCATCAGTGATGCTAAACCAGTTGGTCTAGATAACTATGTAGCAGCTTTTTCTGACCCACAGTTTGCTCATGCTTTTTGGTACACCGCATTATTTGCGCTTGTCTCAACAGTTCTTATTAACGTGTTGGCGCTTGCAATTGCACTCGCTTTAACTCGCAAGAATCTTAAGGGCACCAATTCATTTAGGACTGTCTTTTTTATGCCAAACCTTATCGGTGGCATTGTTTTGGGTTACATCTGGAATATTTTGATTAACTGTGTGCTCTCTATTGTGGGCGAGCAGCTTCTTGCGCTTAATAGCATTGCTGGATTCTGGGGAATGATTTTCCTTACCCTTTGGCAGCAGGTTGGTTACATGATGATTATTTATATTGCCGGCCTGCAGTCTATTCCAAGTGACTATCTTGAAGCAGCGCGAGTTGATGGAGCAAATGCTTGGCAGACACTTTGGAAGGTAAAAATTCCAAACTTAATGTCTACTATTACCATTTGTCTTTTCTTGACGGTAACAAATGGCTTTAAATTATTTGATCAGAACCTGGCACTTACTGCAGGTGAGCCTAAGCATGCAACCGAAATGCTTGCTCTTAATATTTACAATACCTTCTACGCTCGACAGGGAGCAAAGTGGATGGGTATCGGCCAGGCTAAAGCTGTTATTTTCTGCATTCTAGTTATTTGTATTGTCATGATTCAGCTGAGAGCCACCAGGTCAAGGGAGGTGCAGCAATAATGAAGCGCGATCAAATCATTAATAAAATTCTTGCTGTATTCTTTACCGTTCTTTCTCTTGCATGGATTTATCCAATGGTTATGATCTTGATGAATTCATTCAAGGAAGAAACAACTATTACTACATCTACGGCATTTGATTTTGTTACATCAGAGAACTCTGCAGGTTTTGCTAACTACATTGCCGCTTTAGAGAAGCAAGGTTTCTTAGCAGCCTTTGGATATTCTCTAGTAATTACCATCACATCTGTTGCACTGATTTTGGTGTGCTGCTCAATGTGTGCATGGTTTATTGTCCGTGTAAAAAATCGCATTAGCAACATTTTGTACTACCTGTTTGTTTTCTCGATGGTAGTGCCTTTCCAGATGCTTATGTTTACGCTGTCCAATATGGCAAATACGCTTGGATTTAATACTCCTTTCAATATTTGCTTTATTTATTTGGGCTTTGGCGCTGGTCTAGCAGTATTTATGTTTGCTGGATTTGTTAAGACCATTCCACTTGAGATTGAAGAAGCTGCAACTATTGATGGTTGCAACCCACTTCAGACGTTCTTCCATGTTGTTTTGCCTATTATGAAGCCAACGTATATTTCTGTTGGTATTCTCGAAACCATGTGGGTCTGGAATGACTATTTGCTTCCATATCTTGTACTGGATAGGACTAAATACCAAACTATTCCAATTTTGATTCAGTACTTTAGAGGTGGATATGGAAAAGTAGAGATGGGTCCAATGTTTGCCTGCATCATGATGGTTATTATCCCCATTGTCATTATGTATTTGCTGTGCCAGCGCTACATCATCAATGGTGTCATTTCTGGCGCGGTAAAAGGCTAAATCTCAATGTATTGCAGCAGACTATAGGCATTTCTGAAAGGTTTTATCATGGCAGAAATCGTTTTAAAGAATATAAAAAAGATTTATCCAAATGAGAAAAAGCGCAAGTCTCTCTTTGGTAAGAAAACTGAGCAGAAAAAGAGCAACCTTGAGGTAACTGAAGAGGGCGTTGTCGCTGTTCAGGATTTCAATCTCACTATTAAAGAGCACGAGTTTGTAGTCCTCGTTGGTCCTTCAGGTTGTGGAAAATCTACTACGCTGCGTATGATTGCAGGTCTAGAAGATATTTCTGCTGGTGAGCTTTATATTGACGGAAAGCTTGTTAATGACGTTGCGCCAAAAGACCGTGACATTGCAATGGTCTTCCAAAGCTATGCGCTGTATCCAAATATGACCGTCTACGACAACATGGCGTTTACCCTTAAGCTTAAAAAGGTTGATCCTCAAGTCATTGACGAGAAGGTCCGTGCAGCTGCAGAAACACTGGGCATTACGCCATATCTTGATCGTAAGCCAAAGGCGCTTTCTGGTGGTCAGCGTCAGCGTGTTGCAATTGGTCGTGCAATTGTCCGTGACCCAAAAGTTTTCTTGATGGACGAGCCACTTTCAAACCTTGATGCAAAGCTAAGAAATCAGATGCGTACAGAGATCATTAAGCTTCGTCAAAAGGTTAATGGAACTTTTGTCTATGTTACACACGACCAAACAGAAGCTATGACCTTGGGCGATCGTATTGTCATTATGAAAGATGGCTTTGTTCAGCAAATTGGAACTCCTCAAGAAGTTTTCAATAGGCCTGCAAACCTCTTTGTTGCTGGTTTTATTGGCATGCCTCAAATGAATTTCTTTGATGCGCATCTTATCCGTGTGGACAATGAGTTCCATGTAGAGACAGAAAACATGTCATTTGATATTTCTCCTGAGATGGCCAATCTGTTAGCACAGTCTTGGGTAGCTGCACCTGCAACAGATGTTATTGTTGGCATTAGACCAGAGCAGATTTATCTGACTGAGCCAAATGAAATTGGTGCTTTCAAGGGCAATCTTGAAGTAAGCGAGCTTATGGGTTCCACAGTTCACCTTCATGTTCATACTGATGACGGCAACTTTGTTCTTATCGTTCCTGCAACTGAACTTGCAAAACGAAACCTCAACATTGGCGATCAGGTATGGTTTAAATTTGAAGATAATGCCGTTCATCTCTTTGATAAGAACACGCAAGATAATCTAGTTAAGTATTAAAGCTTTGTACTGGCTTATCTTGAAAGAGATAAGCCAGTACTCTTTTTGCGAAAGAGGCAACTATGGGACGAGCAAGCGGAGTACTTATGGCCGTTTCTTCTCTTCCAAATTCATATGGGATTGGCACGTTTGGCAAAGAAGCCTACGATTTTATCGATTTTCTCGTCAGAACTAAACAAAGGTATTGGCAGGTCTTACCCCTTACTACTACAAGTTATGGCGACTCTCCTTACCAGTCGTTTTCTGCAGCAGCAGGAAGTCCTTACTATATTGATCTAAAAGATCTTGAAAAACTTGGATATTTAAAGTCAGATGACTTTGAAGATATTTCTTTTGGGACAAGCAAAACTTGCATTGATTATGGTGCGCTTTTTGTGAACCATCGTCGCTTGCTTAATCGTGCTTTTAATAGGTTTGTGCAGGATATGCCTGCTGACTTTGAGAGTTTCTGCCACGATCAGGCAGAGTGGCTTGATCCTTATGCGGAGTTCATGTCCTTGAAGGAAGAGTTTGGTCATAAGGCCTACTGGGAGTGGCCAAAACATTACCAGCAAAGAAATGAAACAACTGCACAAGAGATTAAGAAACTGCAAAAGTCAGTTTTGTATCACAAGATGACTCAGTATTTCTTCTTTACTCAATGGGCAAAGGTTAAGTCTTATGCCAATAAAAGGGGAGTACTTATAATCGGTGACCTTCCCATTTATGTCTCGCGCGATTCTGTTGAGATGTGGGCACAGCCAGAACTGTTTAAAACGGATGAAACAGGACGGCCTATTACGGTTGCGGGTACTCCTCCCGATCAATTTTCTTCCACCGGTCAATATTGGGGAAACCCCATTTATAACTGGGAGTATATGAAGAAATCGCATTATTCATGGTGGGTTTGGCGAGTAAAAACAAATCTTGAGATGTTTGATGTGCTTCGAATCGATCATTTTAGGGGCTTTGAAGCATACTGGGAGATTCCTTACGGAGCTGCAAATGCCACAGAAGGCAAATGGACTAAAGGTCCAGATATGGAGCTGTTTGAGGAGCTAGAGAAACAGCTTGGAAAGCTTCCAATCATCGCAGAGGATCTGGGTTTGATTACACCAGAGCTTATTGTCATGCGAGAAAAAACTGGTTTCCCAGGAATGAAAATCTTGCAATACGGATTTGACGGAAAGCATGATTCAAGAGACCTTCCTCACAACTACACTGCAAATACCATTGCATATGTAGGAACACATGACAATCCAACGGCTCGTGGTTGGTACGAGACACAGGCTACTGATAGAGAGCGTGAGCAGGCAGATATCTACCTGCATCGCTCAAAAGATGAGCCAATTGGTGAGGCGCTTTCGCGTGGAATTGCAGCTTCTGTGAGCGACACTTGTATTCATACCATGCAAGATCTTCTCGGCTTAGATGATTCTGCACGCATGAATATTCCGGCCACTGTTGGCGGTAACTGGTGTTGGCGTATGAAGCAAGGGGCTATCACGCGTCACACAGAAGATTTCTTAAGAACTATCACTGAGATGTACTTCAGGGTGTACAAAGAGGAGAAGTAATGAACTTAGACACCTTATCTCTTCAACAATTTGGTCAGCCTCTGTCTGAAATTACTGACAGTCAGGTTTTTGAGTTACTACTTCAGGTGGTAAGGAGTATGTCAGACACTCTACCGTTAAACAATGGTAAGAAGAAGCTTTATTACATCTCTGCGGAGTTTCTGATTGGAAAACTGCTCTCAAATAACCTCATTAATCTGGGAATTTATAACGAGGTAAAAGAGCAGCTCTCCAAGGCGGGTCATTCACTAGAAGATATCGAAGAGCTTGAAGTTGAGCCTTCGCTTGGAAACGGTGGCCTTGGTAGGCTGGCAGCATGCTTTATCGATTCTATGTCAACTCTTGGTCTGCCAGGCGATGGTGTGGGTCTTAAGTATCATTTTGGCCTCTTCCATCAGAAGTTTTTAGACAGACAGCAAACCGCTGTTCCAGACGCTTGGCTTTCTGATGACAGATGGCTTGAAGATGAGAAGACGTCATTTACCGTGGAATTTAGGGATTTCTCGGTGACGTCTGAGCTCTATTCTATTGACGTTTTGGGATATGACCGAACAAAGAAAAACAGACTTCGCTTGTTTGACCTGCAGAGCATTGACGAATCACTAGTTTCTGATGACGCTATTGATTTTGATAAGACTGCATTAAAGAAGAATTTAACGCTCTTTTTGTACCCTGATGATTCTGATGAAGATGGCCAGCTTCTTCGCGTTTATCAGCAATATTTTATGGTTTCTAATGCTGCACAGCTGATTGTTAAAGAGGCAGTTGAGCGCGGTAGCAATATTCACGACCTTGCTGACTATGTTGTGATTCAGATTAACGACACGCACCCAACAATGGTAATTCCAGAGCTTATTCGTATCTTGACCGATAAATACGAAATCTCGTTTGATGAGTCTGTGGACATTGTTTCTTCACTGGTTGCGTACACAAATCATACGATTTTGGCAGAAGCGCTTGAGAAATGGCCCCTTAAATTCATCGAGGAAGTTTCTCCAAAGATTGCTTCGATTATCAAAAAGCTTGATCAGCGCATCCGCAGTACCGTAGATGATCCAAGTGTACAAGTCATCATTGATAAGAAAGTTCACATGGCTAACCTTGCCATTCATTACGGCTTTAGTATCAATGGTGTTGCAGCACTTCATACTAAGATTTTGGAAGAGACAGAACTCAAACCATTCTTTGATTTGTATCCAGAAAAGTTCTCAAACAAGACTAATGGAATTACGTTCCGTCGCTGGTTAATGGGTTGTAATCCTGAGCTCGCAGAGTATCTTGATACGTTGTTAGGAGATAGCTGGAGAACAACTGCTCATCTCGAGGGACTTTTAGAGTATCAAGACAACGAAGAGGTCCTCAACAAACTACAAGATATCAAGCAAGCTGCTAAAGATCGAATGGTTAAGTTTTTACTGGACAATCAAGATGCAAAAGTTAACCCTGACTCCATTATTGATGTCCAGGTAAAGCGTTTCCACGAATATAAGCGTCAGCAAATGCTGTTGCTCTATTTGATCTGGAAATATTTTGATATTAAGTCTGGCCATATACCAAAGCATCCTATTACTGTCATTTTTGGTGGAAAGGCAGCACCAGCATACGTAGCTGCTCAAGACATCATTCATGCAATTCTTGTTCTCTCATCATTGATTGCAAATGACACAGACGTTTCATCGTATCTTCAGGTGATAATGATCGAGAATTACAACGTTACTGCAGCTGAGCATGTTATTCCAGCAGCGGATATCTCAGAGCAGATTTCGTTAGCTTCTAAGGAGGCTTCTGGAACTTCCAACATGAAGTTCATGCTTAACGGTGCCATTACTGTTTGCACTATTGACGGCGCTAATGTAGAAATTGCCGACTTGGTAGGCGAGAAGAATATCTACACGTTTGGCGCATCGAGCGATGAGGTTGTGGACCTCTATGAGCGCAAAGGTTACAACGCAAAAGAGTTTTATAAGAAACCCGAGATTAAACCACTCGTTGATTTCTTAATTAGTCCAGAGTTTATTTCTCTTGGAAATGAGGAGCGTCTGGAGCGCCTCCACAAGAACCTGTGCTCAAAAGACTGGTTCATGACACTTCTTGATTTGGAAGCATTCATTTCAACAAAAGAGCGCGTGTTTAATGACTATGAGGATAGGAGAGCGTGGCTTCAGAAGTCTCTTGTCAATATTGCTATGGCAGGTACATTCTCATCTGATAGAACCATCGCTGAATATAACGATGAGATTTGGCATCTTATTCCTGATAAGTAATGTAAGCAGTACAGACAAGTAAACCACTGCTTAAGCCTAAGCCAGCGGTCTAATGCAGTCTTAACGAGTAATCTAAACGAGCGGCCTAGACTAGTAGTCTAGGCCGTTTGAATGTGTCCCTTTAGCGGTTTAATGTACGAAAAGGGCATTTGATATGTCCTCGTCTGCGCGAGAATGTATAAAATGAGCTATGGTATATGCATAAATATTCACCCTTCACGTTGAAAGAAGGATGTATGAACGGTACTTCTGTTAGAAGCGTAAGAAGCGCTTGGTTTTCTCGCTTCACGGTTTTAGCAATTTGCATGCTTTTTGTGGGCGCAATTCTGGCGTTTGCCCTTCCACGCACGGCATTTGCTGCTGATCCAACAGTTTATTCTGAAGATGTGGATGGTGCTCCGCTGGACGGTACACATACCTCGGCAAATCCATTCCCAGATTTTATCTCTGATGCCGAGATTCAGGCAGAGATTAATGCTCAGGCTGCCAAGCCGCGAGAGGACCGTACAGGTGTTATCGCGCGTTATTACTGGGTAAAGCCTGATGGCACTGCGCTCAAGCTGGACATGGATCCAACTAAATATTCCGTTGCGCAGATGATTGCTGAAGGCGGAGAAATTCGTGCGTACTACGTCCTTCTCGGCGATGCAGAGAATCTGATCAACTTCCCACAGAACGATCCAAATGGTTATGGTCTGCGCAAGGTAGCTGTCTCGGCTCATGCTGCCGTTGATACCTACAAGCCAATGGATGCAACAGGTGCTCTTTCGGGTGGTGGTCCAAAGACCAATTTGATGTTCACTGTCAAGGTAAATGGCCAGTCCATCATGGGTGGTTCTTCATATGAGGAGCCCGCTGCTGTATTTACTGCACCAGTTACAGCTCGTCAGTACATTGAGTTCTCCGCGCCATTGAACATCTCTGATAGGTCTTATCAGCTGGGAATTCAGGGTGGCATTAAGAAATCTTGGGGAGGCACTCACGCATACACCAAGCGTTATCCTGCGCGAGTTATTGATACCGCAACAGCTGTGTATCACTATGTCGATGACCTTGCGTACAGGCAGCTTAACGGCCTTGGCCTTAGTGACCCTATTGCACAAAGAAATGCTGGTCTTCCTATTTATGGTAACGGCGCAGTAAGCGTTCTTGGTCTTGATGATCTTGCTGCTACGTATACAACTTCAGCAGCGTTTGAGGATCGTCAGGTGTCTGCTCGTTACAACACAAAGGGTCATGTCGTGTATATGCCTGAGTATGCTGGCGTTACTGCAGATGACTCTGTTGCTGGCGGTAATAAGTTTGAGACCGATCCATCAACCAACATGTTGCTGACTACTGTTCGCAAGTCAGTCGACGAGATCAAGGCTGCAGGACCTGGTGATTCTTACGTCTATATCGCAAATGATATTGACGTTCCAGAGGGAACATCTCTTGCGATTGGTACGTATAACTCTGGTCTTCGCGATAATTCCGTTTTGGCTCCTGGCTTCAATGCAGACGGTTCTGTAAACCGTACTAGGCAGTATTACCTCACGTATCGTGCTGTTCCATCTCCTTTAAAGCTTGTGAAGACTGACTCTGATGATGCTTCCAAGCCTGTTGCTGGTGCTACCTATAGCCTCTATAAGGCTGACGGCACATTGGTCAAAGAGGGAATCACTACTGGTGCTGATGGTACTTTCACATCCGGTGATATTCTTACAAAGACAGAGCTAACCGCACTGGTTCAGAACACTGCAGCAACTGCAGATCTGCTGACCAAGGGCATTTATCAGGATGGAAATAAGTTCTACCTGACGCCGGGCGATTATTATCTGGTTGAGACTGCATCTCCAGAGGGATATGAGCTCAATACAAATCAGATTCCATTTACCGTAGCTCCTGCAACGTTTAATGCTGCAGATGAGACTATTGTTCCTGCGGAAGTTACTACAGCTGATAAGCCAATTACTCCTACACCAACCCCAACGCCAGGTCCTAACCCAGAGCCAAAGCCTAAGACTCCTAAGAAGAAAAGGTCTAACCTGCCAGATACCGGCGATGCAATGTCCATTGCAAGCGCACTTGCAGCTGCAGGTATTATTGCTTCTGGTCTTGCGTATTCTGTAAAGCTTCGCCGTTAGTTATTGGTTTACAGATTACAAGTGCTAAAGAGGCTGTGCTTCGCACAGCCTCTTTTTTGATGCGTGAAGTCTGGCTTAGTTGGACGCTTAGTTGGATGCCGACTTGCACGTTAACCTGTACGCTGACCTGCGTAGTCTGTGCAATTGACGCTGTTTGAGGACAAGCATATCTTGCAAGTGGTAAAAAATGCGTTTAGTTGGGGATTTCATTTTTCTGCATACAACGTTTGCCCAGATAAAAGTTTTTTGCGCGGTAAAAAATCGTCTTAGTTGGGGATAAATCGGCCAATTTTAAGTTTTCATCCCCAACTAAACGGGTTTTTTACCTTTTTCGGCACATAATTTTAAGGGCAAAAATTACGTATGCATGGAAATGAATTTAATTGCATGAATATTCAAGAAAATTAATCAAAAGTGACTGATGACAAGTAAATAGGAAAATTGCTTATAAAATGTCTGGGAAACAGAGGAGACGCAGGAAAAGGCACTAATGCGCTTAAAAGTTATCAGCGTGCTCGCCAAACACACAGCAAAAATGAGCAGAATGGTGCTTAGAGCAGGGAATGAGCAGAGTGATGCTTAGAGCAGGGAAGTGATGAAAGAAAAATAGGGAATTTTATGGAGCGGCGGACGGGACTCGAACCCGCAACAGTCAGCTTGGAAGGCTGATGCTCTACCAATTGAACTACCGCCGCAAGGGTAAAGCAAAAAGAAAAAATGGTCGGGGTGACTGGATTCGAACCAGCGACCCACTGCTCCCAAAGCAGTTGCGCTACCAAGCTGCGCTACACCCCGAGCCGAGAGAAAAGTATAGGTGACAAATCGCCCGAGAGCAAGAAGAAATTGCAATCTTTTTAAACTAATTTTTCGTCAATTAGAATTTTCAATTTTGTTATGTAATCGAAACAATGGATGACTATGCTATTCGTAACCACTTCGAAAGGGGTTTTATGAGCTACTCATCTAAGGTAATTGCACAGCTTGAAGAGCGTTACGCAGATCAGCCTGAGTTTATCCAGGCAGCCAAAGAAGTTCTTACTACCATCCAACCTGCGCTTGACGCACATCCAGAGTTCGAGAAAGCCGCTTTGCTTGAGCGTCTTGTCGAGCCAGAGCGCACTGTTATGTTCCGCGTCCCATGGATTGATGACGCCGGCAACGTCCAGGTCAATCGCGGATACCGCATCGAATTCAACTCCGCAATTGGACCTTACAAGGGCGGTCTTCGTCTGCATCCAACCGTTAATCTTTCTATCTTGAAGTTCCTCGGCTTCGAGCAGATCTTCAAGAACTCTCTGACCACGCTTCCAATGGGCGGCGGCAAGGGCGGCTCCGACTTCAATCCAAAGGGCAAGTCCGACCGCGAGATCATGGCGTTCTGCCAGTCCTTCATGACCGAGCTTTCCCGCCACATCGGTCCAAACACCGACGTTCCAGCTGGCGATATCGGCACTGGCGCTCGTGAGATTGGCTACATGTTTGGCCAGTACAAGCGCCTCCGCAACGAGTGGACCGGCGTCCTGACCGGCAAAGGCCTGTCCTTCGGTGGCTCCCTTGCTCGCACCGAGGCTACCGGCTACGGCGCGGTTTACTTCCTCACACACATGCTTGCCGAGAAGAACGATTCACTCGCAGGTAAAACGGTCTGCATCTCTGGTTCCGGAAACGTTGCTACCTACGCTGCCCAGAAGGCACAGCAGCTGGGAGCAACCGTGGTAACCGTTTCCGACTCCTCAGGTTATGTCTATGACCCAAATGGTATTGACGTTGAGTTGCTGAAAGACGTCAAGGAGGTCCGCCGCGCACGCATCAAGGAGTACGCCGACGCACGTCCTTCCGCAACTTTCTTCCCAGGTGAGCGTCCTTGGAGCCAGAAGTGCGACATTGCCATGCCATGCGCAACTCAAAACGAGCTCGAGCTCGCTGACGTGCAGAAACTTGTTGCCAATGGTGCCAAGTACGTCGTCGAGGGTGCTAACATGCCTACCACCCTTGAGGCAACCAATTACCTCATCGAGAATGGCGTCTTCTTCGCACCTGGTAAGGCTGCAAATGCAGGCGGCGTAGCAGTTTCCGGTCTTGAGATGTCCCAGAACGCCGAGCACCTTTCTTGGACGTTTGAGGAGGTAGACTCTAAGCTTCAGGGAATCATGGAGAGCATTTACACTGCTGCTTCAGAGGCTGCCGCAACGTACGGCCACCCTGGCAACCTGGTCTTTGGCGCAAACATCGCCGGCTTCCTCAAGGTTGCAAATGCAATGATGGCTCAGGGTGTTTGCTAGTTTGCATCGCATTTGGCGAGAAACCCGTTGTTGCAGCACTTAATTGAGCAAATTGCATCGTTGGTTTAACGTAATTGTCAAAAAGGACCTTGGTTGACCAAGGTCCTTTTTGTTCGCGCTTTACACTCGTGAAACGCCCTACTCTTTACGTTCTTGAGACGACCTACACTTTACGCTCGTGAAACAAACGCGTTTCCCTCGATGAAATAACGCTTTGGAGCATCAGCGTTTTTACTGATACCAACACGAGGCGAGCGTCCAATCGTTTCTCTTGGTAGCAGGGGAGCATAGTCCAGTACAAGCGGCTCAACTGTCAGGTCATGCCCGTACAGAGCCCTGTCGATGCCAAGTGCAGCACACACTTTACCGGGGCCGTTAGTAAGATCGCGCAGCTTGAGCGGGTGCTTGCGCGCTTGTCTTGCTTCACGGAGCTCGCAGTCACAACCGGTGCTCGCAGCCTCGTGGCCCGCCTGCGCTTTACCCACACGTCCTGCCTCGCGGAGCTCGCGCATAGCCTCCACACCCTCAAGAGGCTCAACGGCGCGCACTAAACATCCGCTGCCAAAACCCTCAGGTCCGCACACCACATTGCAGCAGTGATGCATGCCGTACGAAATGTACACGTACAGATGACCTGCAGGTCCAAACATGGCTGCGTTGCGATCGCTAGGCCCGCCAAACGCATGGCTTGCAGGATCGTCTTGGTCGTACGCTTCGGTCTCCACAATTCTTGCAACTAGTTTGTGTTTCTCGCCATTAAGCGTAATTGTCCTCGTCAGAGTGCATCCCAGAAGCAGTGGTGCGGCCACATCTGAGGGATTCTCTAGAAAATCTGGAAACATGCCATCTCCTTTATTGGTTATGCGCTACAATACTACCAACCTTTAAGGACGGTGCGAGACACCGGCAAGGCCCATAGCGTTGAGTGCGCATGTTCGCTGTTGAGCCTCCATAAGGAGTGCTCTTTTTTTATGGCTCGGCATGCTCGTACGCAGATCGGAGAGTATATGAATCCACTGGCAAGTGCCACCTCGCAGCCTCGCGCGCTGCTTGTTCTCGAAGACGGAACAACCTTCGAGGGGAGGTGCTGTGGTGCTAGCGGAGAGACCTTCGGCGAGATTGTTTTCAACACGTCCATGACGGGCTACCAGGAGATTATCTCCGATCCAAGTTACGCCGGACAGATTGTTACGCTGACTTATCCGCAGGTAGGCAACTACGGTATCGATCCTGCGGTCATGCAGCGAGACACCCTGCACCTGCGTGGCTTTGTCGTGCACGACATGTGCTACGAGCCAAGCAACTGGACATCCAAGCAGAGTCTGCCAGAGTTCCTGCAGGAAAACGGCGTCGTTGCTATCGAGGGCATCGATACCCGCGCGCTGACCATGCATCTGCGCGACTTTGGCGCACAGAAGGCAGCCATCTCCACCGAGGACCTGGACCCCGCCCACTTGCTCGCGCGCGTCCAGGCATCGCCCAACATCTCCGAGCACAATTTTGTCCCTGACGTCTCCGTTGACGCACCTCACGTGGTTCCCGCTACGTCCAAGAAGCGCTTCAACGTTGTCGCATACGACTGTGGCGAGAAGAACGGCATTCTCCAGGGTCTTGCGGCAAACGGCTGCGAGGTCACGGTTGTACCGTGGAACACACCTGCAGAGGACGCCTTGGCCTACAACCCAGACGGAATCTTCTTCTCCAACGGTCCTGGCGACCCAGAGCAGGTTGACGCTACGCAGGAGGCCGCTCGCGGCGTTCTGGGCAAGGTTCCCGTCTTTGGTATCTGCCTGGGCAACCAGATGCTTTCCATTGTTGCAGGTGCAGATATCGAGAAACTCAAATTTGGACACCATGGCGGCAACGAACCAGTCATGAATCTTCTAACCGGCAAGGTTGAGATTACTGCTCAGAATCACAACTATGGCCTGGTTTTCCCAAGCTTGGGCAAGCTCATTGCAGAGGAGTCCGGCGGAATCTCCGAGCACTTTGACAACCTCTGTGAGTGGTCCGCAAGGCGCATTGCTCCTGTTGTCCAGACAAAGGAGTTTGGTCGCGTCAGGCTCACACACGTCAACCTTAACGACGGAACTCCAGAGGGCATTCAGTTCCTGGATATCCCAGCGTTTTCTGTCCAGTATCACCCTGAAGCAAGCCCAGGACCTCACGATTCATCCTACTTGTTCAAGGCGTTTGCACGTTTGATGGAGGGACAGTCTGACTATCTTGCCATCGACGTTCGTGAGGGGAGGCGCTTCTAATGCCAAAGCGTACTGATATTAAGAAAATCCTGGTCATTGGCTCTGGTCCAATTGTTATTGGTCAGGCTTGCGAGTTTGATTATTCCGGCACTCAGGCATGCCGCGCCCTTCGCAAAGAGGGCTTTGAGGTTGTTCTGGTTAACTCAAATCCAGCAACCATCATGACTGACCCAGAAACTGCAGATAGAACTTACGTTGAGCCAATCACCGTTGAGTCCGTAACCCGCGTCATTGAGCGCGAGCGCCCTGACGCACTTCTGCCAAACATGGGCGGACAAACCGCTCTGAACTGCACTATTGGCCTTGGCGAGGCTGGCGTTCTTGACAAGTACAACATTGAGGTCATTGGCTGCAACCTGGAGTCCATTCGTACCGGTGAGGACCGTGAGCTCTTCAGCGAGGCAGTCCAGGACATTGGCCTAGAGGTTGCTCGTGCAGATATCGCTCACTCTATGGAAGATGCCCAGCGCATTGTTGCTGAGCTGGGTTACCCTGTGGTCATCCGCCCAAGCTTCACCCTTGGTGGCGCAGGTGGCGGCATTGCGCACACCCCAGAAGAGCTTGTAGAGATTGTTGAGCAGGGCCTCTTGCTTTCTCCAGAGCATGAGGTGCTGGTAGAGGAGTCCATTGAGGGCTGGAAAGAAATTGAGATGGAGGTCATGCGCGATACCGCAGGTAACGGTATTGTTGTCTGCTCCATCGAGAACCTCGATCCAATGGGTGTCCACACAGGAGACTCCATTACCGTTGCTCCAGCTCAGACGCTTACCGATGAAGAGCTCCAGAACCTCCGCGACTACTCCATCGCCATTCTCGAGCGTGTAGGTGTTGCCTGCGGTGGCTCTAACGTTCAGTTTGCGGTCAATCCAACTAACGGCCGCGTTATCGTCATTGAGATGAATCCTCGCGTCAGCCGCTCTTCCGCGCTGGCTTCCAAGGCAACTGGCTTCCCAATTGCAAAGATGGCCGCGCTGCTTTCTGTTGGCTACACGCTTGATGAGATTACCAACGACATCACCAAGGCAACTCCTGCTGCCTTTGAGCCATCCATCGACTACTGCGTAGTTAAGGTTCCTCGCTTTGCCTTCGTCAAGTTCAAGGGCACCAGTCGCGTTCTGACCACCCGCATGAAGTCGGTCGGTGAGGCCATGGCTATGGGCAGAACCTTTGAGGAGGCTCTGCAGAAGGCGCTTCGCTCCCTGGAGCAAGATCGAGCTGGTCTGGGCGCAGACGGCCACGATGTCTTTGACGAGAAAAACTTTGATGAGCTGGTCAGCAAGCCAACACCAGAGCGTATTTTCTACGTCGCTGAGGCTCTGCGCAGAAACTGGAGCGTTGAGCGCATCCACGATATGACCGGCATTGATCCTTGGTATCTGCATCGTATGGCAGGCATCATCAACGCCGAGAAACGCATCAAGGAGCTGGGACTTTCTGGTCTCACCACCGATAACATGCTTGCTGCCAAGCAGCTGGGCTTCTCGGATGAGCAGCTTGCACACCTTACCGGTACTAAGACAGACGTTGTCCGCGCTGTAAGGGAAGTGCTGGGTGTTCGCCCACAGGTCAAGACAGTAGATACCTGTGCTGGTGAGTTTGGCGCAACCACGCAGTACCACTACGTCACGTACGAGAAGGGCAATGCCACAGAGTACGTTGAGGCAGAAAAGCCACGCGTTATGATTCTCTCCGCTGGCCCTAACCGCATTGGCCAGGGTATTGAGTTTGACTACTGCTGCGTACATGCTGCCTACGCTCTTCGCGAGCAGGGCTATGAGACCGTCATGGTCAACTGCAACCCAGAGACTGTCTCCACAGACTACGACACCTCCGATCGCCTGTATTTCCAGCCTCTGACCTTTGAAGACGTCATGGATGTCATTGAGGTTGAGAAGCCAGAAGGCGTCATTGTCACCCTTGGCGGCCAGACTCCAATTAAGCTTGCTCGCGCCCTCAAGGACGCCGGCGTTCCTATCATGGGCACTCAGCCAGAGGCAATTGACCTGGCAGAGGACCGTGACCGCTTCGCAGCCCTTCTTGACCGCCTGAACATCGCCTGCCCACCTTCGGCAGTTGCTTCTACCATGGACGAGGCTCGCGACGCCGCTCGTCGCATTGGTTATCCGCTGATTGTCCGCCCAAGCTACGTTCTTGGTGGTCGCGGCATGGCCATTGTCTACGACGATTCCGATCTTATCACCTACATGGAGTCCGCTACACACGTCACGCCAGACCGTCCTGTCTACCTGGATGCCTTCCTTGAGGATGCCATTGAGCTGGACGTTGACGCGCTCTGTGACACCGAGGAGTGCTACGTAGGCTCCGTCCTGGAGCACATCGAGGAGTGCGGTATTCACTCGGGCGACTCCGCTTGCTGCTGGCCGCCCTTCTCGCTCTCTGAAAAGATTGTTGACCAGATTAGGACCATCACCAAAAAGCTGGCGCTTGCTTGCGGTATCCGAGGCCTCCTGAACATCCAGTACGCCGTCCGCGACGAGCACGTCTTTGTCATCGAGCTCAACCCTCGCGCTTCTAGAACCGTGCCTTTCTCGTCCAAGGCAACTGGCGTTTCCCTGGCCAAATATGCATCTCGCATCATGGCTGGCGAGAAGATCAGTGAGCTCAGAGCACAGGGCCTGCTCCCTGACGAGAACCGTACCGTCGACTACTACGCGGTCAAAGAGGCGGTTATGCCTTGGTCTAGGTTCCCTGGTGCTGACTCAATTCTTGGCCCAGAGATGAAGTCCACCGGTGAGGTTATGGGTATTGCCCGCACCTTCCCAGCAGCGTACGCAAAGACTCGCGAAGCAGTTGAGAACAAGCTTCCTGAGCAGGGATCCGTCTTCATTAGTGTGTGCGACCGCGATAAGCGCGCCATTGCTCCTGTTGCTATGGCTCTGGAGAACCTTGGCTACGGCATCTACACCACAGGCGGTACCGCAAAGACGCTGCGTGCGGCCGGAATTGACTGCACTACCGTCAATCGTATTTCCGATGGTCATCCAAACGTTGTTGACCTGATGCGCGATAAGACCGTCAGCTTCATCATCAATACGCCTCACGGTCACGAGGCTCACAGCGACGGCACTAAGATGCGCGCAGAGGCAGTCAGCCAAGGCATTACCTGCGTCACCGCAATGTCTGCTGCTACCGCTCTTATCCAGGCACTTGCTGCTGCAAGAAAGAGTGAGCCCGAGACCTTTGCACTACAAGATCTTTAAAGCGTGCTTGGAGAATGAGCTTTTCACTTGAACAAGACCGGTCTTGAAAAAGGCCGGTCTTTTTTCGTGAGGGAAGTGTTTAGAATGCGAAGTTCTCCTAGTGAAGAGCGCAAAAGTTTGTTATTATTGCAAGGCTGCATAAATATGCGGGCGTGGCGGAACTGGCAGACGCGCTAGATTTAGGTTCTAGTGGACTAAGTCCGTGGGGGTTCGATTCCCTCCGCCCGCACCATGCAGAAATTTGGTTAAGAGCTGGTACGCCAGCATTTTTTACGAGACACTGGAGGAACGTTGAACATCACCGTTACCGCAGATAAGCCAGTTGACGAGAAACTCACCGTCAAGGTTACAGTTCCTGCTGCAGAGGTAGACGCTGCCATTAAGCAGGCTTACAAGGACATTGCAAACAAGTATTCCTTCCAGGGTTTCCGCAAGGGCCGCGCACCTCGTCCTGTCATTGATGGCATTGTTGGCCGCGAGGCAGTCCTTGCTCAGGCAACCAACGATCTTCTCGGCGCAGCAGAGCCACAGCTCCTTGAGGAGCTTGACCTTGTTCCTGTTGGCCGTGGTGATTACAACCAGGATGCAGACCTTCCTGTTGAGGGCCAGGATTACTCCTACGAGGTAGTCTTCAACGTTCGTCCTGAGGCTAAGCTTGACTCTTACGATGCTCCTGCAATCAACATGCCTCCAAATGAGGCAACTGAGGCTGAGGTTGATCACCAGATTAAGCAGCTTCTGTCTTACCAGGCTAAGTTTGAGAACACCAAGGAGAAGCGCGCTGTCAAAGAGGGCGACACCATTGGTGTAGACATCAAGAACATTGAGGGCGCTGCGCACATGGAGGGCGAGGACCGCGTTCTTACCCTTAATGGCACTCAGGCTCCAAAGGAGCTTGAGGAGGCACTCATCGGCATGAAGCCAGGTGAGGAGAAGGAGGTCAAGTGGACTCACAGCCACACTCACGGCGATGAGGTTCACTCCCACGACTACGATATCAACGTCAAGGTTGTTGCTCACAAGAAGTCCGTTACTCCAGAGCTGACTGACGAGCTTGCAAAGACCACCTTTGGTTATGACACTGTCGAGAAACTCCGTGAGGCAGTTAAGTCTGAGATTGAGTCCGACAAGAAGAATTCTCTTCCAACTCTTAAAGAGGACCGCGTTGTTGAGGCTGTAGGCAAGCGTCTTCAGCTTGACGAGGTTCCAGAGGAGTACAAGAACGAGGTCTTCAACGAGATTGCTCAGGAGTTCCTAAGTGGCCTTCAGCAGCAGGGTATGTCTCTTGATATGTTCCTGGCTGCACGCGGCATCAAGACTGATGACTTCATCGCTGACCTTCGTGTTCAGGCTGAGGAGCGCGCACGTCAGTCCCTGGCTCTTGATGCAGTAGCTGCAGAGCTCAAGCTTGAGGCAACTGAGGAGGACATCCGCGCAGAGTTTGAGCGCGCTGGTGTTCCTAACGTTGAGGCTGCAATTGAGGAGTGGCGCAAGGCTGGCCGTCTTCCTGCAATCCGCGAGTCCATCCGTCGCTCTAAGGCTCTTGATTGGCTGCGTGACAACGCAACCGTCACCGTTGTCGACGAGATTGCTGAGGCTGCTAAGGAAGAGCAGAAGGCAGAGAAGAAGCCTGCCAAGAAGGCTCCTGCTAAGAAGAAGGCAGCTAAGAAGGACGAGGACGCAGAGAAGGACGCTGAGTAGTCCGCAACTGGTTGGGTTTCTCGCCAGAAAGACTGCGCCAAAAGTTGCAGTTACTTTGAATTTTTCATACCCCGGGTTAGAGATATGCTTCCCGGGGTATGTTTCTAAGGAAAGACATTTGAAGGAGGATTATGCATTATCCAACAAACATTCCAACTATTCCGTATGTTATTGAGCAGACTCCTCGTGGTGAGCGTACCTATGACATCTACTCCAGACTGCTCAATGATCGTATTGTCTTCTTGGGTGAGCCTGTAACGCGCGATTCTGCAAACCTGGTCATTGCGCAGCTTTTGCACCTTGAGAGCCAGGATCCAGACAAGGATATTTCTCTCTACATTGACTCTCCTGGTGGAGATGTTTATGCAGGTCTGGGCATTCTTGATACCATGAACTTCATCAAGCCTGATGTTTCTACTATCTGCGTTGGTATGGCAGCCTCTATGGGCGCAGTTCTTCTTGCAGCAGGTGCAAAGGGTAAGCGTCTTGCGCTCCCTAACTCTATGGTTATGATTCACCAGCCATCCAGTGGTGTTCAGGGTCAGCAGACTGACATTCAGATTGTTGCAGATGAGACAAAGTGGATTCGTCAGCACCTCAACGAGCTGCTTTCGGATTATACTGGACAGCCTATCGAGAAGGTCAATGTAGACACCGAGCGCGATAATTATCTTCGTGCACAGGAGGCTTGTGACTACGGTCTGGTTGACCGCGTTATCTCTTCTCGTAACGACCAATAATTGTTCTCGTATTGAGGGTTTAAGTTATGGCTAATGACCAGAACTTCTCGCCTTTTGGCGGATTAGATGAGATGCACTGTTCTTTCTGCGGAAAGAGTAGGTCGCAGGTAAATAAGCTTATTCAGGGCCCTGGCGGAGTCTGCATTTGTGATGAATGCGTCTCTACCTGCTCGGATATGATTGATGAGTCTCTTGGCTTTGATGAAGAGTCAGAGATTGAGACTCACTCTGATGAGCCTGTTATCAAAGACCTGCCAACTCCACACGAGATTTACGACGAGCTGTCTCAGTACGTAATGGGCCAGGAAGACGCTAAGCGTGCTATGTCGGTAGCGGTGTACAACCATTACCGTCGCATTCTTTTTGGCAACGATGAGCCTCAGGAGGGTCAGGAGGACGTTGAGATTGCAAAGTCCAACATCTTGCTGCTTGGTCCAACCGGTACTGGTAAAACCTTACTTGCTCAGACACTTGCCCGTTTTCTTGAGGTTCCGTTTGCTATTGCTGACGCAACAACCCTTACCGAAGCTGGTTACGTTGGTGAAGATGTCGAGAATATCCTGCTTAAGCTCATCACCGCTGCTGATGGCGATGTTGAGCGCGCCCAGGTAGGCATTGTCTACATCGATGAGATTGACAAGATTGCTCGCAAAGCTGAGAACCTTTCTATTACTCGTGATGTCTCTGGTGAGGGCGTTCAGCAGGCACTTCTGAAGATTCTTGAGGGTACCGTTGCAAGTGTTCCACCAACAGGTGGACGCAAGCATCCTCAGCAGGAGCTTATTCACATTGATACCACAAACATCTTGTTCATCTGTGGCGGTGCTTTTGTTGGCCTGGATAAGATTGTTGCTGACCGTATTGGTAAAAAGGGAATTGGCTTTAACTCTGATGTTGCTCAGAATGTCAAAGAAGGCGAGTCTGAGCTTATCTCCAAGGTAATGCCTCAGGATCTGCACAGGTTTGGCATGATTCCAGAGCTTCTGGGTCGTATTCCTGTTATTACTTCTACTCGTGAGCTTGGTGAGGATGATCTGATGAGCATTCTCACAGATCCAAAGAATGCTCTTACCAAGCAGTACAAGCGCATGTTTGAGCTTGAGGGCGTAGATCTGGAGTTTACTGAGGATTCACTTAGAGAGATTGCTAAGAAGGCCTTGGCTCGTGGTACCGGAGCTCGTGGTCTTCGTGCAATCTGTGAGTCTACGCTGCAAGAGACCATGTTTGACCTGCCATCAGATTTGGATATCACAAAGGTTGTGGTTACTCCGGAAAGTGTTGGCGGAGAAAACGCTCCAGAAATTATCAGGGGTAAAAAGGGCTAACAGCTTAGTAAAAATCAAAAGTTAGCCTATTTAGCGCATCGTTTCGGCGGTGCGCTTTTCTATTCCAAAATGTAATATCAAATATAAAAAAATATACTGATAACCTCGCGTTCATTAGTCTTTGCAAATTACGTACCACTTGCAGCTGAATGAATACCGTTTAGAGAACATGTTGATAAGCATTGGAATACTCTTCCTATATTTTTTTTATCTTTTATTCCAAGATTGTTTTAAGGAGAGAATGAAGAATAGAGGAACAATGAAAAGCAAAAAAGTAGCTGCAGGAATTGTGGTGCTGGTACTTGTTATTGTTTCTGTTCTCTATGGTGTTGTGGAATATAACTACCACGGGCATCTATATGAGTGGTGCATTCCTGCAATGAGGCGGAATGCTGCTCAGTATTTTATTGATAATTGGCGTTCTGAGTTAGGGCAGGAAGATTCAGTCTGGATAAGCCAGTCAGGATTAAATGATTTGCAGGTTGAAGACTTGCAAATCTCCGGTCCGGTTCAATTTGTCTATTCAAAAGACGGAGAGCTTTTGTGTAATTCTGTGTATTGGATGATTTCCAAAAATGGAAACTTCATTGGATACGTGATGCAAGATCTTGGGCCACATGCCATAAATGCGCTGCTAGGAAATGCAGAGGCATATCACATTCAATTTAAAAATGCCGATATTTTTAATGCTGCAACGCAAAATGGTCAGAGTAATAGTTGTGTATGTCTAAAGATAATCAATACATCTGATACAAGAGCAAAAACAGACAATATTGATTTGTGTATTGGTAATCAGGTGGCATACTCTCAATCTATGAGCGGAGAAATGCAAGAGTATCAGCGTGATCAACTGTTCCAGGATAAAGATACTAAGTGGATTAATGAGATAGATCGAATCGCACAGAGTGCAAATCTCAATAGCCGAGAAAAACTAACTGACGTCGTAAAGTAGTAAACTAACAAGAAAGTCAAAATGAATACCTCCCATTTCTTATGTCCAAGAAATGGGAGGTTCTCCTTTTGCGTTACAGGTTGCCGCCACCAAGTTTGTTGTATGACGTAATAACTTTGGTGCGTGTTTTGGTTCCTGGTGGAAAAACGGTATCAAACAAAGGCATGATGCCGCGGAAAAGAACGCCGCTTTGCACACGGTGAGAAAGACCTTTTACCGTACGTCTTGACTCTTCAAGCTGAGAGCGAAGCTCCTCAAGATAAGGGGAGCGGCGAGCATAGAACCAGAAAAGACCTGCAAGGTCTGAATTTGGATAGAGCCAAGGTCTGTTGTCTGGTCCTGCAAAATGTGCAATACAGATGTTTTTGCGAGCTTCTTCGTATTCTTCTCGCACATCTTTTGGCGCCTGAGCAACAATGTGATCACGGCGAAGAAATTGCCAATCTACCAGGTAATTCCATTTCATGTTAATGCGGAGATAGTGACCGTTTACAAACCTGTTAAGGACATCTTGATCAAGCCAACGCCATGAACGCATGGTTGAGACCTTAAGAAACTCCTCAGGAGAAATCTGCCTTCTAATCTCTTCTAGGTTCATCAAGATGACGCCTGCTTGGAAATAATCGTGAGGATCATCCATGCCCAGTTCATTTTTGAGATAGGGACCAACCGTGGCGTCATAGCCGTCAATCTGACCAATGGTATCGGCGTCGCGTGTTGCGCCTACCAAGTATCCTGTGACGTCAATATCGTAGAGCTCTGCAATATCGGTATTAACTACCAGGTCAGAGTCAAGATAGATGGCTTTATTAACATTGGGAAGCAGCGAGGGAGCAAGCAATCTGTAGTAAGTTTCTGGTCTAAAGTGACCATGATGAGGAAGCTCAATATCACCAAGAGCTGCGTCAACGTCCAAAAAACCAACATGTACGTTATCGACAAGCTGCGCCTGACGAGTAAGCGTAATCATGCTGGTAGGAGAGAGGTCACGAGTCAAAACAATGATGTCGTAGCGACGTTCTGGATTGACGTTCTCAATGATGGATTGAATAGCTACAGATAAATACGGCACAAAGTTATCGCTGCAGGCAAAAACAAGCACAACGTCATTAAGAGCAAGACCCAGCTCATCGGATGAGCTTGCAAGCATTGCTCCAGAAAGTTGCGCCCTGCCTGTTCCAACAAGGCGTTGTGTGGGTATTTTACGTAATCTTCTCATACGTAAGACTTTAACACTTAGACGCCAAAAACGCCTGCTGCGTTTGCCATTACTTCACTTTGCACAGAGTATCCACGGGCCTCACTGAGCCCGAGAAGAGCTCGCTTAAGGCTGTCCACAATGTCAAGCGCATCAATACCAGTGTGATCACTGGAGGGAAGGTCAGTCTCGGTAAGAAGCTTATCTTTTGGGTACACCTTAGCGTATTCACGGCCTCGTTTAGTCTTAAGACTCATCTCACCAACAGAGAACCAACAACCAAGCTTAATGGCCCTCTGGAGCTCGTCTGAGCTACCGCTAAACCAATGAATGATAGGAATACACGCCTGAGCAGCTCCTGTTTGCTCAAGAATATCCAGCACCGCATCAACGCTTCTCACGGTGTGCATCGAGAGCACTCGAGGTTGACCATTGCGCGAAAGCTCTGCTGTGCGCTTGCAAATCTTCGTAAAAGTCTTAACCTGCAGTTCTTGCAATCCATCAACACAATAGCGAGAAGAAAAATCTAGTCCAATCTCGCCAATGTAAGGTGCCTGCTCCATAAGCTCTAGCAGGAGCTCAATATCTTTTTCAGTGACGCGCCCATCAGAGATATACCATGGGTGTGCTCCCAGTCCCACACGGACGTTGTCTTGCGTAAGCTGAGGGGCAAGTTCTAGGTAGTCATGAGGAGTAACACCACAGGTAAAGAAACCCAATCCAGCCTCACTAGAACTTCTCGCTACATTGAGTGGGGAGTCCATAAGGTTGGCATGGACGTGAGCATCAAAATACGTGAGGTTACTCATAAGCAAGCCCTGAAAGATGCAAGATGACGTCTGAAGCAATCATTTGACCCATAATAGGAGGGTAGTAGGACATGGTGCCTAGCTTGGCAGATTTGCCCGTTGCGCCTTCTGGTGCAAAAACTGGTCGCGCTGGCTCGGGGGAGTAGAGCACGCGGAAGTCAGCAAGGCCGCGTTTCTTGGACTCTTTTCTCATTACCCTTGCTAGAGCATCGGTATGCGTTTTTGAAAGCGTAGTGATCTCCAGGAGTTCTGGGTGGATTTTATTGCCGCCTCCCATGCTGGAGATGAGGTAGATATTTTTTTTCTGACACCACGCAACAACAGCCAATTTGGCAGAAATGGTATCGATGGCATCAACTACAACGTCTGGTTTTGGAAGAGCAGAGAGCTGCTCGTCAACGTTGTCTTTAAGCAAAAAAGCATCAAGGGTGACCACGTGAGCGTCTGGATTAATGTCCAGAATCATCTCTTTGGTGACATCAACTTTTCTTTTTCCAATGGTGCTCACATAGGCAATAGCCTGCCTGTTAAGGTTGGATGCTTCTACTGCATCAGCATCCACTAACACAAAGGTGCCTACACCGCCTCTGGCCAGCGCCTGAACACAGTTTGAACCAACGCCACCAAGCCCTAAGACCATGACGCAGGAATTTTGAATCTGCCCAAGGCGTTCTTTTCCCAGGACAAGTTCAAGTCGAGCAGTGGCTTCAGGAATTGTGGCAGACATAGAGCTCCTCATAAAATGTATCTGCAGATAGTATTTATTGTTCAAGAGTATAGAGGGCCTTAAAGTAATGATTTTGTTGCATAAGTTCCTCAAACGAACCCATTTCGATAATACTACCTTCTTTCATTACAATAATTTCGTCAAATTTTTTCAGCTGAGCTTCCTCTAAGTTGTGTGTAATAACTAGACGTAGTGTTCCTTTGAGATTTGTTATTGAATTTATAATTTGGTCAGTAGTTGAATGGTCAAGCGCTGATGTAGCTTCATCGAAAAACAGAACGTTAGAACCCTTTAACAAACTTCTAGCAATACAAATTCTTTGACGTTCGCCACCAGAAAGGTTCGAACCTGCTTCACCACATTGATAACTCAGCTTATTTTGTTTAATGAAATCTGTAAGACCAGCTTTTTCACATGCTTGGAAAATAGCATCTTTTGAGTGGTTTTCGAACATAGTAATGTTGTCTTCAATGGATGCATTGAATAAGAAATTCTCTTGTTGTACGAGTGAAACATTTTGATAGAGACTCTTTTTATCAATAGTTCTTAACTCTAAGCTATCGTAAAATATATTTCCTTGATAACTTAAATTGCCACCCATGAGCAGATTAAATAAAGTAGATTTTCCAGATCCTGATATTCCAACAATTGCATAACTTTTATTAGGCAGAAGTTTGATTGATAAATTTTTCAGCACAGCTTTATTTTGTTCGTAAGCAAATGAAAGATTGTTGATGACTATTCCTTCTGTAACTTTATCTAATGTCTGTTGCCCCTCTTCTTCTTCATTGTCAGCAAGAGTCTCAGAAAATTTTAAAATCAAATCATTTGAAGCCTTACGCGATGCGAGTACCGGTGGAATTGTTTGTAAAGGGAGACTAATGTAATTCATAAGTAACGTAGCCATAAGAATTACACCAGGTGTTACTCCTTGATTTGAAATACAAAGATATGTACCAGCAATCAAAACAGCCCATTGAGATAAGCCGAAAGCACTCCAACTCAGAGTATTAATGAATCGAGTAGTTTTTCTACTTTCTCTTTTTGATTTTTCAAGAGCTTTATTGTCTTCTTCAAAAAGTCTCACTGCAGCCTTTGTTGCACCGTAAGCTTTTATCAAAGGAAAGCCTTTTACTAGATCAGTGACTTGGGCAATGAATTGACTAGTTTTTGCAGAAGATTCTTTTTGAATTTTACCGAGTGTTCCACCTAGCTTTACGCCAATGATTAGAGGAAGAATTGAAGCGGCAATAGCTACCATAGTTAATGGAATGCTTTGAACCATGAGCATTATGAGGGCCACAATGAAAGATATGCTATCGCTTACCAAAGAAAACATCTGTTCAAGATATGTAGTCTCTATAGTATTTAAATCATTAGTAAGTGCAGATACATAAACAGAACTGCCACTTGCTTCAAACGAGTTTATACCTTTTTTCAGCATGTATTTAAATGCGGTGTTGCGATAAGAGTTAGCAGCATGATAGAGATAATTAGGAACAAAATAACGAACCACTAATTTATTTGTAATTGCTGAGATTGTTAATATGGCGGCAAATAGACAGCCTTGTAGAAAATCATTAAATGATCCTGACACAGCGGAATTCATGAGAATTGAAGTTATATAGGGAGAACATACCGTAACTAGTTCTAGAGAAGTCGTAAAGAAAAAAGAGCCAAATAATAACTTTTTGTTACTCCAAAACAGACTCCGTTTAAGGTCATTTTGAATTTCTTTAACATTGCTTTTCATGTCAAACCTCTCTTAAGATTTTATTTATCTTCTTAGAATTTATTTTGAGCTTTTTACACCGTAAAGTAAGGCTCCCTGAATAATTTCTCGGTATTTTTTGTGATTAGATAAAAACAGCTCAAGCATTGAATGAAGAAAAAATTCAATCTTGTTTTGTTGATAAGTACATAATTTAGGTTGCTTTTCTATCTCATGCGTACAAATTGAGCAGAACGCTCTAAAAGAACACTGAGAACAGCGCTCATTATTTTTATCAAATAAACTAATGTCATTCTGTTTAGAACAATTGCTTACATTGAAAAGAATGTTTTTTGGCTCATCAAGGAATAAATGACATGGATAAACATTTCCAAACATATCTACTGCAAATTTATTGTATCCTGCACCACAAAATAACCTGTAACTCTTACCTGATATAAGGGTACGAATTAAAAAAACTATTTCATCGTTATATTGTCTTTCTTCTAGATTAAAAAAACTTTTGAAATAGTTTAAATTTTCACTTAAGGGAACATCAAAATTAGATTGCTTTGAAGGATCATTATTAATAAGATCGGCAACAATAACTTTTGACGTATTATAACGAGATGATAGATAGCTAAATAAATCAGATTTACTGATTCCTTTAGCTAAATGGAGGGAAGAATAAGTTGATTCAATAGCAATAGTATGATTTTCAGAAAATTTTTTTATATTCTTATCAACAATACTATACGTACCTGAACCGTTTCTAAGAATTCGGTATGAGTCGTTTATTTCCTTTGGACCATCAATACTTGCTATTACTGAAATATCGTATCTATCGATAAGTTTTATTGCTGGTTTTAATAGTAGTGACGCATTTGTAACAAGAGAGTAGTTTGGAATTTTTGATGGATAATTTTTTTGAATATAAGAACAGGCGTGTTCTATTTTATTAAGTGCTAAAAGAGGCTCCCCTCCGAAGAAACTAACTTGTAAGACTTTTTGGTATTTATGAAAAAAATAATCAATAGTCTGTTCTATAACACTAGTTGTCATTTCATGAATTGGCAAATCATAGCTTCCTGCATGAGCAAAACAATACTTACAGGTAAAATTACATTTATTTGTAATAATCAACCGAAGAGAGTCTAATGTTTTTGGTGTTGAGAGTGGATAATCAGAATAATTTAAATCAGATAGATAATGATTAATTAATGATTCTTCATTTACAGAATAGTCACCAGATTGAATTTTCAAAGCGAGTTCATACGGAATTTTGAAAATCTTACAGTTAAAAGTATCAAATAAAATTGCACTTTGAGTACTATTTGAGATATGTATAAAAGCATTTTCTTTAAGCATTGTATGCCACCAAAGGTCAATCCTAGGCATTAGCATTGAGAACAATGCTAATGCCATTAGATTATTCTAATTTAGATGTAAAAGTATTTTAATTTTTGATATCTGCGCCGGAGCAGAAAATTCCACACCACCCGTTGGCATCGACTGTAGAAATGCTCGCAGCCAAATCACTATCTAGATCTGTAACATCGACAATTTCCCAAGAAATCTCAGCTACTGGTACATTCATTGTAGTTCCCTTCAGCTAAAACTTTGAATTGAATGTCGCGACAAATCAATACTACTACTTTTTTATACAAAGTGTAATTTTTTATATGAAATATTAAAAGAACATTACTATATTCCCCTAAACCACATCTGTTTTAATGCATTATACTGTTCAAATGGTTAATAGGAATACTGCTAAAAGCATATGAAAGGCAAGATTACTGTGGAAGAAATGCCCAAGAATTATGATCCTCAGGCAGCTGAGCCTGAGCTCATTGAAAAGTGGATTAAGGCAGATTGTTATGGTCGTAGCAAGGGAACTGAAGACCGTACAGTAGTTATCCCTCCACCAAACGTTACCGGCATCCTTCACATGGGCCATGCCATGGATGACACCATCCAGGACACCTATATTCGTTATTCTCGCATGCGCGGTTATTCAACTCGTTGGATTCTTGGAACTGATCATGCAGGCATTGCAACCCAGACCAAGGTTGATAAGAAGCTTAAGTCAGAGGGTATTTCTCGCCTTGAGATTGGTCGCGAGAAGTTCCTGGAGGCTTGCTGGGATTGGACGCGCGAGTACGGTGGAACCATTGTTTCTCAGATTAAGCGCATGGGCTGCTCCATTGATTTTAATGACGAGAAGTTCACCATGTCTCCTGAGTACACTCAGGCTGTTCGTAAGGTCTTTGTTGACTGGTATCATGACCAGCTTATTTATCGCGGAAAGCGCATTGTAAACTGGTGTCCTCATTGCGAGACTTCTATCTCTGACGATGAGGCAGAGTACGCTGACGAGAAGGGCCATCTTTGGTACCTGCGCTATCCACTCAAAGAGCCTGTTAATGGCGTTGAGTACATTACCGTAGCTACTACTCGTCCAGAGACCATGCTGGGTGATACGGGCGTAGCTGTTTCTCCTCAAGATCCAGAAAAGGCTGATCTTGTTGGAAAGACTGTTATCTTGCCAATTGTTGACAGAGAGATTCCAATCTTCTCTGACTGGCATGTTGATGCAGGCTTTGGTACCGGTTTTGTTAAGGTAACCCCAGCTCATGATCCTAACGACTTTGCTATGGGCCAGACTCACAATCTTGAGCAGATCAACATCTTTGATGAACATGCTGTTGTTGTTGACGGATATGGTGAGTTCTCTGGTCTTGATAGAGATCAGGCTCGTGAGGCTATTGTTGCTTGGTTTGAAGAGCACGGTCTGCTTGATCACGTTGAAGACCTTGATCACTCCGTTATGCATTGCTACCGTTGCGGTACTACGCTTGAGCCATGGCTCTCTGAGCAGTGGTTTGTTGCTGTCGATAGGCTTAAAGAGCCTGCAGCGCAGGTAGTCAAAGACGGTCAGGTTACCTTCCACCCAGAGCGTTGGACTCAGACCTACCTCACCTGGATGGAAAATCTCCGCGACTGGAACATCTCCAGGCAGCTTTGGTGGGGACACCGCATTCCTGTGTTCTACTGCGATGATTGTGGTTGGCAGGATGCTCTTATGGAAGACACTGATGTCTGTCCAAAATGTGGTGGCCATCATGTTCACCAGGATGAGGACGTTCTGGACACCTGGTTCTCTTCTCAGCTGTGGACTTTTGCTACACAGGGTTGGCCAGACCATCCTGAGCAACTTGAGGGTCACCACCCAACGCAGGTCCTGGTAACCGCTCGAGACATCATTGCTCTTTGGGTTGCTCGTATGATTATGAGCTCGCTCTACTTCACCAAAGAGATTCCATTCCACGATGTCTACATTTACGCAACCATTTTGGCTAAAGATGGTAGCCGCATGTCCAAGTCAAAGGGTAACGGCGTAGACCCTATGGACCTCATTGCTAAGTATGGTGCAGACGCAATGCGTTATAACCTGCTTACGCTTATTACCAACAACCAGGACGTCAAGTTTGATGCTGTTCTTGATAAGAAGACTCGTGAGCTTATTGAGTCTCCAAGAACTGATCAGGCACGTTCATTTGTTACTAAGATTTGGAATGCAAGCCGCTTTGTTCAGATGAACCTTGACGGTTACACTGCCGGCATGCCAAAGGCAGAAACGCCAGAAGACGCATGGATGTTCTCGCGCCTTGCTAAGGTTGTGGCAGAGACAACTGAGCAGCTTGAGACCTATGGCTTTGGTGAGTACGCCCGCAACATCCAGTCTTTCTTCTGGAATGATGTCTGCGACTGGTATATTGAGCTTTGCAAGGGTCGCCTTCTGGATGGAACTCCTGAGGAGCGCCTGCAGGTTCAGCGCAACCTTGTCTTTGTCCTGGACGTCAGCATGAGGCTTCTGCACCCTGCAATGCCATTTGTTACCGAGAGCGTTTGGGATGCTCTTCCTGCATCTGGCCTTTTGAGCCACGATGCAGAGTTCCTGATGATCTCTGAATGGCCAGACCCACAGAAACTTGCCAACTTTGTTGACGAGGCAGCCGAGCATAACTTCTCGCTTGCTAAGACTGTTGTTTCTGCTGTTCGTTCTTCTCGCGCTCGTTACAGACTGTCTCCAAAGACAGACCTTGCTGTTGTGGTCAAAGCTCCAGCACAGGATGTTGCAGCTCTGAAGGAGCAGGCAGCCTTCATTCAGAACGTTGGTCGCGTAAGCTCGCTTGAGGTTGCTGAGGCTCCTCAGAAGCCTGCTGGTTCTGTTTCTGTCACCGATGCTGGCCTTGAGATGTACGTTGTTCTGGGCGAACTTGTTGACCTAGCTGCAGAGGCTAAGCGCCTTCAGAAGGACCTTGAGTCTGCACAGAAGGAGCTCTCTGGCGTAGAGCGTACCCTTGCTAACGAGGGCTTTGTTGCTAAGGCAGCGCCTGAAGTTATCGAGAAGAAACGCGCACGCGCAGAAGAACTTAACAAGCTTGTTGCTCAGCTAGAGCAGCAGATTGCTGACTTCTCATAGGTAAAACATGATGCGGTGTAACAGCCGCATCTTGTGTTTAGTACGTGCAAACTGTCCACTTTAGGTTAGGAACAACATGTCTGAGGTTAAATCCGATATCGAGATTGCTCAATCATCCGAGATGCTTCCCATCTTTGAGGTGGCAAAGCGTGCGGGTATTCCAGAGGACCTTCTGGAGCCTTATGGTCGCTATAAGGCAAAGCTTGATGCACGTGCTCTGGCAGATAAGCCTCTTCGCGG
>CAUUUQ010000011.1:0-36816 GCA_963548345.1 uncultured Atopobium sp.
AGCTAGAACTATGCGAGCGAGTCACGAATTCCTCCGATTATCTGCTTGTTTACGTACTCATACTAACAGGCAGATTGACATAACGCGATAAAATTGCATATTTATCAGCAAATTAAACGCTCACGGTAAAAAAAGAACCGTTCGGCGAGAAGGACTTTTGACCTGCGCTCTAACCGTTTGCCCCCGCAAAAATACCACTGACTGAAAACTTAATAATTTCCTGTTAGTTCGTTATGAGTACGTTAACATAGTAGGAGTAATGCACTATGAGTGGTATCTCGGAGGTATCCGATGATTGATGTTCGACCTTTTGATAGTTTTGTTAACTCCCCTGCTGCGCTTACCTATACTATTCGCGGCGCTCATTCAGCAGTTAAATTGAGTAATTTTGGTGCAACCATTCTTGGCATTTCTGTACCAGATATCTATGGCACACAAGCAGATGTCGTTCTTGGCTATGGCTTGTTTGACTTGTATTTAGATAACCCCGCCTGCTTTGGCGCTTCCATTGGACCTTCTGCTAATCGAGCAGATAAAGCAGAAATCCCGCTTAATGGAGTTGTCTATCACCTTCCTAAAAACAACGGTCCAGACAATCAAAATAACCTGCACACTGATTTAGTTGCTGGTATCCATAAGCGCATTTGGCAGGCAGAAATTGATGAAGCGCATAATACGGTAACCTTTAGCATTGACCTGGTAGATGGAGAATATGGACTGCCAGGAAACCGTCATATTACCGCGGCCTATACGCTTGTTGAAGAAGCCTCACAGTCAACGCTAAATCTTACGTATACCTGCACAACTGATGCTGCAACTTTTGTAAACATGACCAATCATGTCTACTTTAACCTCAACGGTCATGATTCTGGTGATGTTCTTGGTCACCAACTTACTATCCAGGCAGACTCATATCTGCCTCTACGAGATGACTCAGTTTCTGCAGGAACCGTAGACTCTGTTGCAGGAACTCCTTTTGATTTCCGCACGCCTAAAACCATTGGCAAAGATCTTGACGCAGATAATGAGCAGCTCAAAATTGCTCACGGTTATGACCACTGCTTTGCTATTACTAACTATGAAAATGGCCAGCTACGCCCTGCACTTCTCGCCACATCAGAAAGCGGACGCTCACTAGAAATTCAAATTACCGCTCCTGGCGCCCATCTGTATACCGGCAACTGGCTTGATGAGGCGCGCGCAAAAGACGGCGCCATTTACAAGCCTCACGCTGGTTTTGCATTTGAGAGCGAGTTTTATCCAGATTGTGCTCACCATGCAGAGTGGCCTCAGCCTACCTGCACGCCTGAGCAGCCTTACAGCTCGCAAATTGTTTATCGATTCTTTTAAGGTACCTGTAGCTTCACAGCACTAAAGGGAAAGGAACACCATGGCTCACACGTTTGACGAGAAAACCACAGCTCAGCTCAATCGCGCAAAAGAGCACTTTGAGCAAATGTTTGGAAAAGCTGACCGCTATCTTGCGGTACACGCGCCTGGTCGCTCCGAGATTGCAGGAAACCACACAGATCACGAGGGCGGTCATGTCATCGCTGGTGCCCTGGATGTTGCTATTGATGCAATTTGCGCCCCTAACAGCCTGGGCGTTATTCGTGTAGCCAGCGTGGGATATGATCCTTTTGAAGTTGACTACACAAATCTAGAGCCCACCGAAGCTGAGTATCTGAGCACTAAGGCTATTGTTCGTGGTATGGCAGCAAACCTGGTCAAACTTGGTTTTGAGCCATCCGGCTTTGACATGGCAGTAGTTAGCAATGTCCCTGGTGGTGGCGGACTTTCTTCCTCTGCTGCGTTTGAGGCTGCAGCCGGCCGTGCAATGGAAGCTCTCTGGGAAGGTGGCAGCGAGATTTCTGCTGTTAAACTTGCCCAAATGAGCCAGAACACAGAAAACGTTTACTTTGGTAAGCCGTGCGGTCTTATGGACCAGCTGGCTGTTTGCCTTGGCGGCCTTGCTTTCATGAACTTTGAAGACCCCGCAGAGCCCAAAGCAGAAAAGCTTGACCTCAACTTTGAGGATTACGGCTATGCGCTCTGCCTTGTTGACGTTGGTTGCGATCACGTTGCATTCACTGATGAGTATGCCGCTGTACCTGTTGAGATGCAGAAAGTTGCCGCGGCTTTTGGCAAGACTCGCCTCTCTGAGGTTCCCGTTGAAGACTTCCAAGCTCGCGTCAATGAGCTGCGAGAAGATCTTGGAGACCGCGCTCTTCTCCGCGCTATTCACTACTGGTACGAGAATGACCTGGTAGACAAACGCTGGGCAGATCTTCAGAACTCTGACATTGAGTCCTTTATTGCACTCACCAACGCTTCTGGCGCAAGTTCCGGTATGTACCTGCAGAACGTTTCCACTTCTGGCTCATATCAGCCGGCTATGCTTGCCCTTGGCTTGGCCGAGAGCATCTTAAAAGGTTCTGGCGCCGTTCGCATTCACGGCGGCGGTTTTGGCGGCTCTATCCAGTGCTTTGTCCCTCTCGCCCTTGTCGAGACCTTTATCGCACAAATGAACCAGTGGTTTGGCGAAGGCGCTTGCCGCCACTACGCTATCTCTGACCAGGGAGCTTGTGCACAATGGCTGTAGCAGATAACGAGAGCGCACTGTGCATTCAGCAGCTTGTTGCGTATGCATGCGAGCGCGGACTTATTCAAACTGAGGATCTGACCTGGTGTTATAACGCTCTGCTGGATATGCTCTCGTACGAAGGTCCAACTCCCGTTAAGTCTTGGGAGAAGATTGACCTGACGGCGTTTAATCTTGATCAGACGCTGGCCGAGCTTGCTCGTCTAGCTGTTTCTCATGGACTTGCCGAGAACACCCAGAGTGGCGAGGACTCTTTTGCCATGCGTGTTATGGGCCTTCTGCTGCCAAAGCCTTCCGAGGTCGCACGCCATTTCAACGAGTTATACGCTTCTGAGGGACCTCGCGCTGCAACTGACTGGTTCTACACACTCTGCTGTGATGCTGGCTACGTCAGAAGAAGCGCCATTGCCAGAAACATTACCTGGACTACGCCAACTACCTGGGGAGACCTTGAGATCACCATCAACCTCTCCAAGCCAGAAAAAGACCCTCGTGAGATTGCAGCAGCTAAAACAGCTCAAAACACTTCTGGCGAGAAGTACCCCGCATGCCAACTCTGCCTGGATAACGAGGGCTACTCCGGACGCGGCGCTTCGTCTGGCGCGGGTGCTCATCCTGCTAGGCAAAACCTGCGCATCATCCCCATTGAACTCAATCAGCATCGTTGGGGATTCCAGTACAGTCCATACGCGTACTTTAACGAGCACTGCATTGCCATGAACTCGGATCATATTCCTATGCACATTGATCACGAGGCGCTGGTCAACCTCTTTGACTTTGTGGACAAATTCCCCCACTACTTCATTGGTTCAAACGCTGACCTGCCCATTGTGGGCGGATCGATCCTCTCGCACGATCACTACCAGGGCGGACGTTACGAGTTCCCTATGATGCGCGCAGAAGTTGCGGAAGAGTTTGAGCTCAAGCAGTTCCCCGAGGTAGCGGGTGCAATTCTCAAGTGGCCACTCTCTGTTCTCCGCCTCTCTTCCACTAGTCGAGAAGAAGCACTCAAAGCTGCGGAGTTTATCATCACTGCATGGCGCACATATACCGACGAGTCCGTCTCTGTTTTCGCACAAACTGATGGCGAGCCTCACAACACGGTTACTCCTGTTGTTCGCAAGCTGGAAGATGACATCTACGAGGTCTTCCTTGCATTGCGCTGCAACATTACCAGTGAAAAGCATCCGCTTGGCATCTTCCATCCACATGCCGAGTATCACCACATCAAGAAAGAGAATATCGGCCTCATCGAGGTTATGGGCCTTGCCGTACTTCCCCCTCGCCTTGTGCCAGAGCTCAACAAGGTTCAGTCGGTTATGGAACAGTGTCTGGCAAATGACAAGAAAGCCAATGCCGTCTACGGCCAGCTGACCACGGACTCTACCACCATCTCCCACGCCGACTGGGCGCGACAGATTTACGCTAAGTTGCTTGAACAGGGTGACGGCTCTAACAAGGGCAACGCTTCCCTCTCGTCCGAACAGCTCAAGAAGTACATCTACGACGAGGTTGGCATTGTCTTCTCGCACGTACTTGAAGACGCCGGCGTATTCAAATGGGACGAAGAAGGACGAGCCGCGCAACATCGCTTCCTTGAGTCTCTGTAGTCGCTGCTATCCGCAGCGGGTTGCTGCACAGTGCAGCTGCAGCGAGCCACGAACTTCAGCGTACCGCGAGCTACAGCGTATCTCGCAATCGCATAAATCACCCAGCAAGAGGGCCGAGAAGATCGGTCCTCTTGTTTTTTACCGCCAAACCGTCAGCCCACGACAGTTAAACAACGCTCAAGCACAGCAAAGTCAGATATTCTGTTGGTAGCGAGCTTCGATTAACGCTTCGAACACACCTATGTCGGATATTCTGCAGGCTTTGAGAGGCCTGACCACACCTATGTCGGATATTCTGTTAATAGTTAACATATTTTCCGACATAGGTGTGTTATTTCGCTTTGAAATGGCAGATTATCTGCCACAGATGTGCTTTTCATGCCAAAAATTGCAGATTATCCGACATAGGTGTGGTGCGAAATTTGTAAAAGGACATATGTCCGAAGAGATACCTTATTTTACCAGCTGCTTTGTAATTTTCCCGTAAAGCCACTTTTCCTTAACGTGCAAGCGCTGTCTTTCGCCAAAAAAGAGGCGTCTACGTGAGTAGACGCCTCGAAACTTGCACGTAATAGCACGCTTTCCGCACTTGCGCTGCGTTTCCGCACTTGTAGCATTCGGCGCCGCTGCGTTTCCGCACTTGTGGCGCATGTCCGCGCTGTACGGCACGCGGCGCGGGAGCGCCAGCTACTTCTTCTGGACGTACTTCAAGCAGTCAAGGGTGACAGCGGTCAGGATAATGACGCCCGAGAAGACAAACTGGAGGTTGGTGTCGATACCAAGAATGGTCAGAGCGTAAGTCAGTGCGGTGAAGATAAGAACACCAACGGTAACGCCGGAGATCTTACCAATACCACCGGTAAACGAAACGCCACCAACAACGCAGGCTGCGATTGCATCCATGTCCCAACCCTGTCCGTAAGCTGCAGAGCCGGAGCCGACCATACGCATGCACTCGAGCCATGAACCAAATCCATAGAGGATACCAGCCATGACAAAAGCGCCAACCATAACCCTAAAGACTGAAATACCAGAAACAGCTGCTGCCTCAGGATTTCCACCTACAGCGTAGAGGTTCTTACCAAAGGTTGTCTTGTTCCAGATGAACCAAACAATAGCGATAGCTGCGATTGCCCACAAAATGATGGATGGGAATTTACCAATTCGTGGAATAACCATGTCTGGAATGGATGGCTCAATAGCGCCGAATGAAACACCCTTTGTTGCATAGGTAACAATACCAAAGATGATCAGCATGTTAGCCATGGTCGAAATGAATGGGTGCATCTTAAACTTGGCGGTAAAGAAGCCAGCGATACTGGTAAAGCAGGTGCACAGGACAATACAGGTAACCAGAGCCATGATGATTCTGACAGGAATTGGAACGCCAGTAAAATCAAACGTGATACCAAAGACCTGGCCAGTATTGATGCCCTGGTGCATGATGATGGTTGAAGCGGTCATGCCCATACCAACCATACGACCAATAGACAGGTCAGTACCGGTAAGAAGAATCAATCCAGCTACACCAAGAGCCAGGAACATTCGAGGCGATGCCTGCTGAAGAATGTTGATGACGTTGGAGTATGTCAGAAGCTGAGTGCCCTTAACTGCTGGGGTAATGATACAAAGGGCAATAAATACCAAGAGAATAACAATGTACAGACCGTTCTGAAGCAAGAATGAACGGGTGTTAAAGGTGTACTTGTAGTTCTCCCACTTCTGAGCCTGAGACTCCAGTGGAGTGAACTTAGACATCCTGAGAAGGTCGATGAGGTGATACTCATGACTAAACGCATTGTGAGCGCGATCTTTGATGCGCTGAAGATCCTTCTGATAGTTGACCTTAGCATCAAACTGGCGGTTCTTATAGACGTACTTCTCGTCCTTGATTTCCTGAGCATCAGAAGTCTTGCTGACAGCCTCTTCGTGCTCCTTCTTGAGGCGCTCAAGAGCAGCAGCGTAATTCTGCTTAGCCTGCCCCTTCTCTACAACACAGCTTGCCTTAACTGGCTCAAGATACTCACTCTTGTAGTGCTCCTTGAGATAAGCCTCGGCCTCTGCAATAAGCTTGGAGACCTGAGCGCTGTTCTCGGACTCAACCTTCTTTGCAAGCTCCAGCTCAGCCTTATAACCCTCAATAAGCGTGTTGCGCTCTTCAGCAGAGATAGACTTATCGCGCTTTGTTGACTCAATAGCGCTCAGTGTTGAAATTACTTTGTTGGTACCATTTGCGCGAAGCTCATCAATTTGAGCCTGAATGGAACCAATCTTCTGATCAATAGGCTTTAGCAGCTCTTTTTCCTGCTCGGCCGTCAGAACAGATCCACCTGTTTTTGGCATTTGTATCATCCTCTCCTACAGGTACTTTGCGCTGAGGCGCAGGAGTTCTTCTTGATTTGTCTCGTTGGTATTTACGATGCCCGAGAGCCTGCCGTTGGACATAACGCCAATACGGTTGGTAATTCCCAAAATCTCTGGCATCTCCGAAGAGACTACGATAATAGTGGTACCGCTCTTAGCCATATCAATAATGAGCTGGTAGATCTCATATTTAGCACCAACATCAATACCACGAGTAGGCTCGTCCATCAGAAAAACCTGAGGATAGCGCTCGAGCCACTTACCAAAAATGACCTTCTGCTGGTTGCCGCCAGAAAGACTTGAAATCAAATCTGATGGACCCTGAGCCTTGGTGTTCATAACCTTGAGCTCGTTGACAGTAGCCTTAGTCATCTTAGGATCAGAAAGAATTGGACCAGACTTGTACTGGTTCAAGTTTGCAATGGTTGTGTTAAACGTCAGGTCACCCTTAAGGAACAGGCCGTTTGCCTTGCGCTCCTCGGTAATCATGGCAAAGCCGTGATCCATTGCCTCTGCAGCTGTCGAGAAGTTCATAAGATGTCCGTTGACATAGACACGACCTGCAGCTCTGGTTCTTACACCAAAGATTGTCTCAAGAAGCTCTGTTCTACCAGCGCCGACAAGACCATACAGACCAAAGATCTCGCCCTTCCTTACGTCAAAAGTGACGTCTTGAAGGTATGGCTCGTATTTAGTTGAAAGGTGCTGAATAGAAAGATACGTCTTACCAGGTGTGTTCGTAACATCTGGGAAACGATTCTCAAGTGAGCGGCCGACCATTGCAGAGATAAGTTCATTCATGTTGGTCTCATCAGAGCGCTTGGTCATAACAAGCTTACCATCACGAAGAACTGAAATGTCGTCGCAAATCTCAAAGATCTCATCCATCTTGTGAGAGATATAGACCAAAGAAATTCCCTGCTCTTTAAGCATGTGAATCATCTCAAAGAGTTTCTCGACCTCTTGAGTCATAAGCGAAGAAGTAGGCTCATCAAGAACAATAATCTTAGCGTTGTAAGAAATTGCCTTTGCAATCTCGCACATCTGACGCTGAGATACTGACATGTTCTTCATAGGCTGTGTCAGGTCTACAGTCATACCAAGACGCCTGAAGAGCTCATTAGCTTCTTTTTTCATACGTCCTTCGTCGACAACACCCATTGCATTGACGGGATAGCGACCAAGGAACAAGTTATCTACAACATTTCTATCGAGGCACTGGTTAAGCTCCTGGTGAACCATAGCGACACCATTCTCAAGTGCGTCTTTTGGTCCGGAGAAATTAACCTCTTTGCCGTCAAGAAATATCTTGCCTTCATCTTTTTGATACGTACCAAACAGGCACTTCATCATGGTAGATTTGCCTGCGCCGTTCTCTCCCATAAGACCCATAACGGTTCCACGGCGTACGTTCATTGAAATGTGATCCAGAACGCGGTTACGTCCAAAGGACTTGCTCATTCCATCAATTGTTAGAACGATATCGTTTTCTGTATCTGCCATGTAATCACCCCTTATCTCGCTAAGTTATTGCGCTTATTCGCGAGAACACCGGAGGAGAGCAGGTGTCTCCCCTCCGGTATTGTTTCGTGCTATCGACTACTTAATTACTTAAGCAGCTGGGTATAGGAAGAACCGTTGTCGGTCTTAACCATGTTGAATGCAAATGCATCGTACTCGTCAGGGTTACCAAGACGGTTGGTAATGTTGGACTCAGTCTGGCCATCGCCTGCGATGAACTCAACGTTGAGGTTGAGCAGTGGAGCATACTTCTTGAGGAGTGGTACATAGGTTGAACCAAGGAAGTTGTCGCCAGAGTTGTAGGTGTTGAGCCAAACCTTCTTCTCTGGGTGCTTGTCTGCGCTCAGCTGCTTAGAAGCCTCTGGATAGGTAGTGGTTGCGTCAAGGTTGTCCTTGTAGTTCTCAGCGGTAACTGCAAGGTTGAGAGCGTAGTAAGAACGCTGCTCTGCAACATACTTGTAGTCCTTGGAGTCAATCTTGTTGCCAGCATCGTCTGCGGACTCAATGCCGGTGTTGATATCAGCTCCGTCAAGAGCGTTGCGGAGCAGACGGAGAGTCAGGTAAGCCTGAACATCTGGGTGCTGGGAAATGGTGCCTGCATAGCCGTCAGCAATAGCTGCAACAGCGTCAGAGTTAGCGTCGTAACCAAAGGTTGGGACCTTCTGAGCCTTTGACCATGCGTTGAAGATGGACATGCCCATACCATCGTTGTTGGAAACAACAACATCAATCTGATCGCCGAAGGAAGAAGACCAAGCAGCAATTGCGTTACCAGCGGTTGCAGCATCCCATGTTGCACCAGCGGTGTTCTTCATCTCCTGAGAAGCAAGCTCACGGATGGTGTAGGACTTGCCGCCGACCTCAAGCTTGCCGTCCTGAACAACAGAAGCGGAGCCGTCAGTGTTGGTGCCTACTGGATCAGAAATAATCTTGCCGTCCTTCTCGATGCCAGTACCAAGTGCCTTACGGACACCACGAGTACGAGCGATAGAGTCGTTGTGACCAATGTCACCAATTGCAAGAACGTAACCAATGATGCCATCCTTGTTGCGATCAAGCTCAGCTGCGTGAGCCTTGATGTAATCAAGAACCATCTGACCCTGGAGCTCTGCGCCCTGAACTGCATCAAAGCCAACGTAATAGGTGTCTTTGTTGAAGTTAAGAGTGTTTGTATCAAGCTCACCGGTTGAGCTGTTAGAAGGCTGGCGGTTGAAGAAGACAACAGGCTTATCCTTGTTCTCTACCTTTGCACCTTTAGCGCCTTCCTCTTTTTTCTCGCTAGGTGCGCAAGCTGCAAGAACGCTAGATCCACCAACGCTAAGAACGCCTAGACCACAGAACTTTAGAAAACTGCGACGAGACACATCCATAGTAGTGACCTTTCTCATTTGTTATGCCTTTTGCATAACACTGACCTTAATGAGTACGTTAACAAATCTCATCACAGCTCTTTGTGAGATGTCGCTCAACGGTTGTAGAAATACCGTAAGCGTTATGTTTTGTACCTTTTACGGTATCAATTTTGAAGTTTTTGAGGATAAATAAAGAAAAAGCGGTCAAATGGCCAAATTAGCGAGAAATTCATCGACTCTGAATCTGTGAATAAAAATCTGCTGACAATGCGAGAAAAGCAGGACAGCTTTTCTTACAAAAAAAGACCAGGCATTGCCTGGTCTTGAAAATTCTGGCTCCCCGAGCAGGATTTGAACCTGCGACACGCTGATTAACAGTCAGCTGCGCTACCGCTGCGCCATCGGGGAATATGTGTGCTTCTCAGCGGTGTTTAAGTATAGAGAGACATTCCAAACCATGCAAGCATTTTTTAGAAAAAATTTAGTCAAATTCTTCTTGTACAATCTCTTGCATACCTAAACCAAGAAGCTACTCCTCCATATAGTCCTTAAGACGGCCGGACCTAGAAGGATGACGAAGCTTTGCCAAGGTCTTGGACTCAATCTGGCGAATACGCTCACGCGTAACTCCAAACTCCTTGCCCACCTCTTCAAGCGTGCGAGGGTGGCCATCCTCAAGACCAAAGCGGAACTTAATAACCTTACGCTCACGATCAGCAAGACCGTCAAGAACCTGCTCCAGCTGCTCACGAAGCATTGAATCAGAAGCTGCATCTGGTGGAGCAACAGCTGAAGAGTCCTCAATAAAGTCTCCAAGCTGTGAATCTTCTTCTTCACCAATTGGCGTCTCAAGAGAGACAGGCTCCTGGCTAATCTTCTGGATCTCGCGAACGCGATCAGGAGACATACCCATTTCTGCGCCAATCTCTTCTGGGGTAGGATCTCTACCAAGATCTTGCAGAAGCTGACGCTGAACACGGATGAGCTTGTTGATAGTCTCTACCATGTGGACAGGAATACGAATGGTACGTGCCTGGTCTGCAATAGCGCGGGTAATTGCCTGACGAATCCACCAGGTAGCATACGTTGAGAACTTAAAGCCCTTGGTGTAATCGAACTTCTCGACAGCACGAATAAGGCCAAGGTTACCTTCCTGGATAAGGTCAAGGAACAACATACCGCGGCCAACATAGCGCTTTGCAATCGAGACAACAAGACGAAGGTTTGCAGAAATAAGCTGCTGCTTAGCATCAAGTCCTACAGACTCAATACGCATAAGGCGGCGCTGCTCTGCGCGGTTAAGCTCGATGAGGCCATCCTCAAAGTCCTCCAGCTTCTGGGAAGCTGCAGTACCTGCCTCAATCTTCATAGCAAGGTGAACCTCTTCTGATGCAGTAAGCAGGTCTACCTTACCAATCTCTTTAAGATACATGCGGACAGGATCGCCGGTAAGCATAACCGTAGTGGTATCTGAGCGACGAGCACGAGCGCGAGAAGAACGTTTTGGCTTAGAGACTTTTGCCTTAGAAACAGAGCGGAGAGCCTCTTTGACCTCACGTGCCTCATTTACGGCATCAAAATCTTCATCATCTTCATCTTCAAAATCAGATGAGTCATCCAAGTCATCATCGGATGAAAAATCATCCTCTACGGCGTCATCTTCAATGGCGAAAGAAACGGTTGCTTCAGATGCGGTAGTAATCTCTACACCTTTAACGCGCAGCGAATCGTACAGATCAGAAAGCTCATCATCGTTAACGTCAACGTCACGAATGGCAACTTGAATATCGTCTTCGCTGATACTACCGTTAGACTTTGAAGAACTTACCAGATCATCAACAATTTTAGTAAGCTCATCTGAGAGTTTGACCTCTTCATTTGCCTTTTTTGCAGCCACAAATATCCTTTCGATAGATTAGCGCAAATCTTTATACCCAAAAGTTTCTCTACCTAATCAAACTACTCATTTTAATTTATAAAAAATCAGATGAGTAGCATCCCCATAAAATGAGTATTTTTATTGCCCTGAAGTAAGCCTCTTACCTAACTCCAACGCTCGTGTCTGAAGTGCTTGTGCGGCGGCAAGCTGCTCTTCTGCCAGAGTTCCGTCAGAAGACTCCCCTGCATAAGAACTGGAGCGTAAATTAGATCGAATTTCTCGCAATTTGCGCTGCACCGAGTAGTAGTCAACAGTGTCAACAATAAACTCAAGTGAGCGGCGTGTATCGGAGTTGCCCTCAGATATCACGCGACCAGATGAAAGAATAGCTGCCGCATTTGGTTCGACAGCCGCAGCAGCAGCAACTACCTGCGCTGGCGTAGCGCCCTCTGGAGTAGCAAGCATTGCCCATGCCATAGTTTGGTGGCGAGCATCGGCCCACACAAAGTCTGCAATACGGTCTTGATACTCTCGCACCAAGGACAGATTTGTTGCCATAGCGCTTAAAAGTTCAAGTTCTGAGTTGACCTGTCTGCGGTCTTCTGCGGAAAGTCCCTGCGAACCGTGTGATGCATAAGCATCAGTAGAGACACCATACGAAGATGGATCGTCATATGGCGGAACCTCATCATACGGTGGGACATCATCGTATGAAGGACCGTCAGTATACGTTGAAGTCTTGGAAGTTGAGTTGTACGAAGAGTTGGCCGCACTCTTCTGAGGCTGTTTGCGTGCTGCCTTTGAAGTGCGAGAATCCAACGAATCATCTTGAATAGGTGCAGCTTTAATTGCGCGCTTTGCTTCCTCAACATCAATATGAAGCAGGTCAGACACACGAAGTGCATACTCGCTCAGAAGTACCGATGTCTTGAGTGGAGCCAATAAGGATGCTAGAGCCTCAAGCGCCTTGACTCGACCACCAGGCACGGATAAGTCAAACTGCGCGGTTGTGGCATCAAAGACAAAGTCCATGAGTGGACGAGCGGAGTCTAAGATAGGACGCAGTTTTTCTGCACCAGATTCGGCGAGAAACTCCATGGGGTCCTGATTATTGGGCAAAACAACGCAAAGAAACGCAGCGGTTGTTTTATCGATAAATTTAATAGCACGTGCGGCAGCGTGTTGACCTGCGGCATCACCATCAAACATGCAAATAATTTTGCGTGCACGCTGGCGATCAATAAGCTTGACGTGCTCAGACGTAAATGCGGTACCAAGAGCTGCCACAGTATTAGTAAAGCCAGCCTCGTGCATGGCAATAACATCTGTGTAGCCCTCACAAATTATGGCCTCAGACTGAGCCGCAATAGTCTCTTTTGCCACGTCGTAGGCAAAGAGGTGTTTACCCTTATTAAAGACGGAAGTGTCCCTGGTATTTAGATACTTGGGAGCATTTTCTACCTTTTTAGTAATTCGGCCACCAAAAGCAATGGTTCTTCCCTGTTCATCATGAATTGGGAACATCACGCGATCATAGAACCAATCGCTGATTCGACCATTACGCTCAACGGCAAGGTTGGCAGCAATCATCTCTTGTGTGGTAAAGCCACATTTGCGCAAGTGCGCCACAAGCGCACCTCTGCCAGGCGCATATCCCAGCTTCCAGCGCTTGCAGACAGCTGCTCCAAATCCACGTCCAGAGAGATAGCTACGAGCCGCCTCAGGACCTTCTCCCCTTCCACGCATAAGCATGGAGTGAAAGTAATTCTCGGCTTCTGTAAGGCACTCAATCAAGCGATTCTTGCGAGGGCCTTTAGAAACATGGGCCTCTTCTGAAAGTGTAATGCCTGCTTTATCAGCAAGATATCTAATGGCATCGGGAAAATCCAAGTTTTCTCGCTTCATGACATAGCTGAAGACATCTCCACCTTCGGAGCAAGCGCCAAAGCAGTGCCAAAGACCCGTGGAGGGGTTTATCTTAAATGAGGGGCTTTTTTCTTGGTGGAAGGGACAGCATCCCCAATAGTCCTGACCTCGAGGTTTAAGCTCAACTGTCTCTGAAACAAGCGTGACAAAGTCCGTTGCCTGTCTTACACGCTCTTTATCTTCATCAGTTATCATCTTCCACCTCCCCGCTTTCTAAGTTATATGAAGTCGTACCCAGATTCTGGGCTACCCAATCTATATTTCCACGAACGGCTTGCTTGAGGTCTTCCAGCGAATCAAATTTTTTAGATTCCCTCAGTCTCTTCACAAATACCGTCTGAACCTCTGAATCATATAAGTTACCGCTAAAGCCTAGAAGATTAGCCTCAAGCAAAGGCCCTGTTTGAGACTCAAATGAAGGAGCTTTTCCCACATTAACCGCAGCGGGCCACGCTGTTGCGCCATGGACCACATAGCACGCATACACGCCGTCTTGAGGAATGCAATCATGCAGGTCAAGCACAACATTTGCCGTAGGAAAACCAAAGCCAGTGCCCTGACCACGACCATGCTTGACCACACCGCTTAAAAAGTGCCAGCGGCCGAGCAGGCTTGCTGCCTCCTCAACTTTGCCCTGCTCAAGCAAGCCCCTAATACGAGTAGCAGAGATTTTCTGTCCACCTGAGCAAAAGAGCTCGTGGGCATGAACTTCAAAGCCATGCTTATGCCCAAGCGAGGTGAGCAACGCGCTTCCTTCAGCGCCTTGTGCGCCCAGGCCAAAGTCAGAACCTACATGAACGGACACAGCTGAGACGCTTGGAAGCAGCTTGTCCTCAACGTATTGCGTAGCACTCAATGCCGCAAACTCGCGGGTAAAGTGATGCACCAGAATGCCATCCACTCCCCATGCAGCAAGCGCGCGAAGCCTGTCTACTCCCGAGAGCAAACGTCGAGGAGAGCCATCAAACAGCACCTCAACAGGATCGGGCAGAAATGTCACAGCAACAAGTGGCACATTGCGAGCCTCAGCGTCTTTCTTTGCGCTGGCGAGAAGACCCTGGTGGCCCTCATGGAGGCCGTCAAAGACACCAAGCACGCACACGCAAGGTTGCTTGTAGCAGTCAGAACGCAGTGTATAGAAGTCAGCGTCACCAAGCTCACGTGGAGCTGGCAAATGACTTCCATACAAAACGGATTCTCTTATGCGTTCTACCTTGTTCACGTGCTTCCTTACTTACACAAAATACCTTGAGAGAAGTTGGTCTGGCAGACTAGACAGGAGCCCTGCCTTGTCCAAATTCCCACAAGAGCATCGTTCCACACAAGGCTGACCAGCGAGTTATGAGCAACCTCAGAGAGATCTTCTGGAATACCAAAACGCTTTCCAACCTCAACACATTTGTATTCCGCTCCAGTCAGCCTATGCACAGGATAACCAAGAACCTCAGTTGGATTGAGGTGTTTGGCTTCAAGCACTTGAGCTGGGCTTTGTTCAAGCTCTTCTAATGAAGCGCAGCTACCAAGCGTAATGGGACCAGAGAACGTCCTTCTTAGGCCACTAATGTGAGCCTCTGTGCCAAGAGATTGACCCAGGTCACGAGCAATACTTCTGATATAGGTGCCTTTAGAAACATCAAAAGCAACCGTCCATACCAGTGAGTCATCCTCAACAGAAGGCACATGCACCGCCAAAAGCGTGGCGTCATAAATAGAAACTCTACGTGCCGTTAGTTCTGGCATTTTGCCTTCACGAACAAGCTGATAGGCACGTTTGCCATCAACAGAGATTGCGGAAACTGCTGGTGGCAGCTGATCTATGGTGCCCACCAACTTTGCGCACGCAGCGCGGGCAAACGCTTCCTCACGCAACTCTGCAGGTACTGGTGACGTGGCCACCACCTCACCGTCTGCATCATCAGTTGAGGTGCGAGCTCCAAACGAAATGTCGGCTACATACCCCTTGCGGTCAAGCGTCAGAAGGCCCAAAAGCTTTGTGGCAAGACCAATGCCCACTACCAGCACGCCGCTTGCATTAGGATCCAAAGTGCCTGCGTGACCCACACGTTTCTCGCCAAATGCACGGCGAACGCGAGAAACTACGTCATGACTGGTTAAGCCAAGCGGCTTGTCAACTGCAATAAGTGCGTTAATTCCACTTGCTCCTCGCTTCACCTATGACTCCTTGTCAAGCGCGAGAAGATCAATGAGCAGAGGGACTATCTGGGTAAATACGTCGTCAATGGTACCTTCAGCAGTAAAGCCTGCAGCAGCAGTATGTCCGCCGCCACCCATTTGGCGAGCTACGCCGGAAATATCAAGTTTGGACTTGGAGCGCAGGTTGCCACGAACTTTTCCGCCGTCAACCTCTTTGAGGAAGAGAGCAATTTCTGTTCCCTCAACGCAGCGCACAATGTCTACCAGGCCATCCATCTCGGCAAGAGGAACGCCTGATGCAGAAAGATCTGCGGTGGTGACGTAGCTGTAAGCAACGCGACCCTCACCAAAAGTGCGGATGCGACCCATAACCTTTGCGGCAAGGTGAAGGTAGGCCAAACGATCACTCTGGTAGACATGGAGCGCAATTTGAGATGGAGAAGCACCTGCTTCTACCAGCAAACTTGCAACCTCAAAAGCCTCGCCGTCAGCGTTTTGGTACTGGAAACGACCAGTATCAGTTACCAGAGCACACATAAGGCATTGTGCCTCTGATGGAACAAGCTCTGCGCCCAAATGACAGGCAAACTCGGTGATAATGACGCCAGTTGCCGCTGCATCAGGACGCACGAGCCCTGCATTCCAATACACGTTGTTGTATGGATGATGGTCAAGCACCGCTACCGTCTTGGAGCGCTCCATCAGCGCTTCTGCATCAGCCAAGCGACCTGCAGTAGAGAGGTCTACGCAGATAAAGAGGTCTGGAGTACCCTCGTACTTATTTGCAGGAACAAAGCTGTCAGTACCATCAAGAAACTTGTAAATACGTGGTACTTCCCCATCAGCATCTGCCAAAAGATTAGTGACAGTTTTGCTAGGCCATCTTCTCTGAATAATGGAAGAAAGTGCTAATCCAGAGCCAATAGCATCTCCGTCAGGAGAAGTATGTGCGCAAACGACGATTGACGAGGCCTGCTCGATAAGAGCAATAACCTCGTCAAACTCTGGACGACTGACTTTTGTATTCAGTGACGTCACTTACTTACGCCTCCTCGTCAGAATTCTCTTCATCAGAAGCTAGAGGATATCCAAACTCGTCTTTCTCGACACCAAGAGTTGGTGGAACTACCTCAAGCGCCTGAGCGATGCGCTCAGCCTCATCGGTAGTGGTATCAATCTTAAAATCAAGCTCAGGGGTTACGCGCCAGTTCAACGCATGACCCAAAAGCGAGCGAATCCTACCCTTTGCACGCTTAAGAGCTGCAAGGACCTTCTCGTAGCGATCAGGCTCACAGCTTACATACGCGCGCATAAAGGACTTATCAACCGAGACCTCGCAGCTTGTGACGGTCACAAGCTGGAGATCAGGGTCGGAAATTTCAAACAAAAGGATCCAGCTGAGCTTTTCTCGAGCAATCTCATTAGTACGACGAGAAAACTGATTCTGTTTCATGCTGTCCCTTCTTACTCGGTACGAGCCACCTGCTCAATGCGATAGCCCTCAAGCTGGTCGCCAGGCTTGATGTCCTGGAAGTTTTCAAGGCCAATACCGCATTCATAGCCGGATTTAACGCTCTTAACGTCGTCTTTGAAGCGTCTGAGCGATGCAATCTTTCCGTCGTAGACAACAAAGCCGTCACGAATAAGTCGGATGTTATCGTCGCGAGAAATCTCGCCCTCAGAAATCATGCAGCCTGCAGCAATACCAACCTTAGGAACCTTGAAAGTATCGCGAACCTCAGCAACGCCAGTCTGAACTTCCTGCTCAGTTGGCTTAAGCATACCAATACGAGCAGCATCAATCTCTTCGATTGCCTTGTAGATAACGCTATAGGTTCTAATCTCAACGCCTACGCGCTCTGCAGCAAGCTTGGCCTTTGCATCTGGACGGACACCAAAGCCAATGATGATTGCGTTGGATGCATCGGCGAGAACAACGTCGGTCTCGGTGATTCCACCAACAGCAGAATGGATGGTGCTGATACGAACCTCGGACTGGTCCATCTTGTCCAGGGAGTCCTGGAGAGCCTCGATGGAGCCCTGAACATCAGCCTTGATGATGAGGTTGAGTTCCTTGACGTCACGGTCAGCCATGGTGTCAAAGAGGTTCTCAAGGGTAACGTGCTTAACACGGTTCTGCTCTTCAATACGAGCCTTAAGGGCGCGCTGATCAGCAAGCTCACGAGCGTCGCGCTCCTCCTGGAAGACGCGGAACTCATCGCCTGCGCCAGGAACGGTTTGCAGACCAAGAATCTCAACTGCATCAGAAGGACCAGCAGTAGTAACTGCGTTGCCCTTAGGATCAAGCATTGCACGGACGCGGCCAAAGGCCATACCAGCAACAAGAGCATCGCCGATGTGGAGCGTACCGCGTGTAACCAAAACAGTAGCAACAGAACCGCGACCACGGTCAAGCTTAGCCTCAAGAACGTTACCAGAAGCAAAGGTGTCTGGGTTTGCCTTCAGCTCAAGGACATCTGCCTGCAAAAGAATGGTCTCGAGAAGATCGTCGATGCCCAAATTCTGCTTAGCGGAGATGTCAACAAACATGTTCTGTCCGCCCCACTCCTCAGGAATAACACCGTACTCGGTGAGCTCCTGACGAACGCGGGTAGGATCTGCGCCTGGCTTATCAATCTTGTTGACAGCAACAACAATTGGAACACCAGCAGCCTTTGCGTGGTTAATAGACTCAATGGTCTGAGGCATAACGCCGTCGTCTGCAGCAACAATCAGAATGACAATATCGGTAACCTTTGCACCACGAGCACGCATAGCGGTAAAGGTCTCGTGACCTGGGGTATCGATGAAGGTAATCTCACGGCCGTTAATGGTGACCTGAGAAGCACCGATTGCCTGTGTAATACCACCAGCCTCACCAGCTGCAACGCCGGTGTGACGGATTGCGTCCAGGAGTGATGTCTTACCGTGGTCAACGTGACCCATGACGGTAACTACTGGAGGACGTGGCTTCAAATCCTTAGGATCATCGTAGAAGGTGAAGGAATTCTCCTCCTCCTTGGACATAATCTTAATCTGGCGACCAAGGTCATCAGCAACAATCTCAATAAGCTCATCAGACATGGTCTCGGTAAGCGTCAGAGGATTGCCAAGCAGGAACAGGCGCTTAATGATGTCATTTGCAGGAACGCCAAGAAGTTCAGCAAGTTCAGAGACAGTAGAACCCTGAGGGACCTTTACAGTATCAAGCTGGGAAATATCCTGGTCGTTTGCAAGTGCTTCCTCAATACGCTGCTCCATAGCAGCCTCTGCAGCCTGCTTCTGACGACGCTCTTTGCGCTTTTTACGGCGACCAGTGGACTCACGGCTTGCCTCTTCAATAGCAACGCGAGCCTCATCTAAAACGCGGCTTCTGTTGTAAGCCTCAGCCTCACGTGCCATGCGGCTATAACGGTCTTCTCCGTCATCTCCACCGCGACGATTCTTCTTGCGCTTGCCGTTTGGACGCTCATCAGACATGGAAGCGTCATCGCGCTCATTCTTGAAGTTATGGCGAGTGGAAGCGCCACTTGCCTCGCTTGCATTAGCGCGAGCGTGGTTTCTAGGTCCCTTCTCAGCCTTCTTCTGAGCAGCGGACTCCGCTGCCTGCTGCTTCAATACCTCTTCCTGCTGAGCAATCTGGTCAAGCAGGTTATTGAAAGAAGGAGCAGCCTTAGGAGCGGTATCTTTTACGCGGTTACGCTCGGCCTCTTCAGCCTCAAGACGCTTCTTCTCTTCCTCGGCGCGGCGGCGCTCCTCTTCTTTCTTGCGAGCAGCCTCCTCTTTTGCGCGCTTCTTCTCTTCCTCTGCACGCTCAGCCTCACGCCTTGCCTCTGCAGCAAGTCGCTCAGCCTCTGCTGCCTCTGCAGCAGCCTTTGCCTCCCTGGCAGCAGCCTCTTCCTCAGCAGCCTTCTGAGCTGCAATTTCAGCGGCACGAGCCTCCATAATAGGCTGGAGTTTCTTACGAACAATAGAGATATATGCATCTTCAAGTGTAGAAGAAGCAGACTTTGCAGGAATCTTCATGTCCGCAAGGTGCTCGAGCAATTCCTTGCTCTGCATACCATATTCTTTGGCAAGGTCATGTACACGCATTTTTGCCATATATGAAAACCTTCCGGTTGACGGGATAGTTACAGGTAGTTGACTAGATCAGTGAGTCTGGATCAGAAGAAATCTCTGCATTCTCCATGTCATCATGAATGCCACAGAAATCAGAACCAGGTCTTGCCATATTGCGGCAAGGAGTTCCGTTAGGGCTCACATACTTGCAACGATGAGCAATCTCTTCCTCGTCAACAGTCTCTTCAACAACCTCAGGAAGGTTGTTCAGAATGCTTGCTGCAAGGGATTCGTTCTTGATGTCAATGTGAAGACCAGTTAGGCGAGCAGCAAGGCGAGCATTCTGGCCCTCTTTACCAATTGCCAAAGACAGCTGATCATCAGGAACAATAACAGTTGCGTGTCCCGTAGCGCCATCAACAATAACGCGAGAAACGCGTGCAGGTGAAAGTGCAGACGCAACGCAACGAGCAGCATCGTCAAACCAAGGCACAACGTCAACGCGCTCTCCACGGAGCTCAGAAACTACGGTGCGAACACGGCTGCCCTTAGGACCAACGCAAGCACCAACTGGATCAAGGCGCTCGTCAACGGAAGAAACAGCAATCTTGGAGCGAACGCCAGCCTCACGAGCAATGGAGCGGATGCTTACAACACCGTCATAAACCTCTGGAACCTCAAGCTCAAAGAGACGACGGATAAGATCTGGGTGGGTACGAGAAACAACAATTGGTGGACGCTGACGCTCACCACGAACTGCTGGCTGAGTTGCATTAGGATCTCGAACGTCTACGATAATTGCCTTAATGCGCTGGTTGTGAAGGTAACGCTCGCCTGCTGGACGCTCATCGCGCTCATCAGGGAAACGGCGCTGATCAAAGTGTGGAAGCTCTGCCTCAACACCCTCACGAATCTTAATGATGGTGAAATCAGGAGTGGACTGAAGAACAGTACCTGTGATGATGTCACCAATGCGGCCACGGAACTCATCATAAATCTGAGCACGGGCGGCATTGCGCACAAGGGTCTTAATCTCTGCCTTAGCATGCTGTGCAGCAATACGGCTGGTATCTGGAGGAGTTACATCAACCTCGTCAAACTCAGTGTACTCACCAGTCTCCTCATCTGGCTCGCCCTTAGGGACAAGCTCATAGACGTAGACACGACCAGTAGCCCTATCAATGGTGACACGGGCGCCAAAATCAAGATGGAGGACGTCAGCATAGCTTTTTGCCAGAGACTGCTCCAAACGGTCCAGAAGATACAACTCATCGATGTGCTTCTCCTGGCAAAGCAACATCAAAGCTTCCATCATTTCAGATGCCATGAATAATCCTCTCTATCTACTTCTTGGCTGAGGCCGAGAAATCAAAAACTGGTTTAATAACGCACTTCTTTAACTCAGACAAATCAACAGTACAGACTTCATCTTCTGTCTGGATTGAGATAGTTGTACCCTCAATGCCCAAGAGTTTGCCGGTAAATTTACGGCGTCCCTCTGTGGCGGTAGTCTGAAGCTGAATCTCTTCTCCTGCAAAGCGCTCAAAGTCTTTTGCGCGGCGAAGCGGACGAGCCATTCCTGGAGAAGAAACCTCCAAGGTAAATGATGCTGGGAAAGGATCAAGCTCATCTATGGTCTCTGAGATCCATGAAGTTTCTTGAGCAACCTCATCAAGAGAAATGGTCTCTGCTGTCTCATCATCATGGTCAATTCTTACTCTGACCACAGGATTCTTAGAAGAACCAACAATCTCAACATCAACAATATCAATGTGGTGATTGAGTGCAGCCTGCTCGAGTGCGGACAAGATTTTCTGTGTTGCACCTTCGTTTTGCATTTGACCTCCTCATCTACATACAGAAAGGAAGCGGGGTCAAAACTCAACCCCACTTCCAACTAATAACAACTACGTTTAGAGATATCTTACGAGATAAAGGGCTTCTCGTCAAGTGTTTTTGCTGTTAGGCAACGATATTCACAAGTCGGCCCTTAACAACAATGACTTTTCTAATCTCTTTACCCTCAAGCTGATCGGCAATTGCCTCAGTTGCGGCTGCAGTGAGCTCTTCCTCAGAAGCATCGGCAGCGACCTCAATGCGAGCGCGGACCTTACCCTTAAGCTGAACAGCAATTTCAACGGTGTTGCTCTTTGCCTGCTCTGGGTCAAACTCTGGCCAAGGCTGGTGATAGACAGGTGCGCCTTTACCCAGAGCCTCGTGGCTGAGCTCGTCTGCCCAGTGAGGAATGATTGGAGCCAGCATGGAAACAACATCATTTGCAACCTTGTAGCAAAGTGCAGCATCTCTGGACTCTGCAGGAACCTCGTTGATGTAGGCGCTTGCTGCATTAACCAGCTCCATAACTGCAGAAATAGCAGTGTTGAACTGGCCCTTGTCAAACTCGGTGGTACAGCGGATTCCCATAGCGTTGAGGACGCGGTTGAGCTCAAGCGACTTTGCATCCAAAGCTGTGTGGTCAAGTACGGCAGAAGCATCAGCGGTGCGAGAAAGCTCCCAAACTACACGCCATGCGCGCTTGATAAAGCGGTTTGCACCTGCAACGACCTTCTCGTCCCAGTCAAAATCCTTCTCTGGTGGAGCAACAAAGAGAATGGCAAGACGCATAGTATCTGCACCGTAAGGCTCAATGACAGAGCTTGGAGGTACCACGTTACCCTTTGACTTTGACATGGTGTCGCCGTGCTCATCCTTGACCATGCCCTGGGTCATCAGGTTCTTAAATGGCTCGTCAATAGCAATCATGCCCAGGTCACGAAGGACCTTAGTAAAGAAGCGAGAATACAAAAGGTGCAGAATTGCGTGCTCAATGCCGCCAATGTAGTTATCTACTGGCATCCAGCGGTCAACTGACTCCTTAGAGAAAGGAAGCTCGGTGTTGTGTGGATCGCAATAACGCAGATAATACCAGCTAGAGCAAGTGAACGTGTCCATGGTATCAGTGATGCGCTGAGCGGGCTTGCCGCACTTTGGACAGGTGGTCTCTACAAACTCCTTGCACTCAGCAAGAGTATCTCCTGCCGCCAGATCAAGATTATCTGGAAGCGTAACAGGGAGCTGGTCATAAGGAACAGGGACGTCACCGCAGCAATCGCAATGAATCATAGGAATTGGATTGCCCCAATAACGCTGCCTTGAGATGAGCCAGTCACGAAGGCGGAACTGAACAGTTCTACGTCCAACGTTGTGCTCAGTCAGATAAGCAACAACTGCCTCTTCTGCCTCGGAATGCTTACCACCGCGAAGTCCGGTGAAAGGACCAGACTGGACAAGAATACCAACGGTATCCATTGGTCCATCCCAGTCAACGGAGGTTACCTTGTACTCGGAAACTCCCTTGAGCTCCTCATAGATATCAGTTCCCTCTTCGCAAATGATAGGAACAATAGGGAGGTCATACTTCTTAGCAAAGTCAAAGTCGCGCTTATCGCCTGATGGAACACCCATAACGGCGCCAGTACCATAGTCGAGAAGGACGTAGTCAGCAACCCAAATTGGTACGGTCTGTCCGGTAACGGGGTTAATTGCGTAACGGCCAGTGAATACACCGTGTTTCTCGCGGTCTGTACCCTGACGATCAATGGAAGAAACCTTTACGGCCTCCTCGTGAAGAGCGTCAAAGGCAGCCTTGTACTCTGAACCCTCTACCAGCTCAGCAGCAAGCTTGGACTCTGGTGGAAGCAACATGAAGGTGCAGCCATAGATGGTATCTGCACGCGTAGTAAAGACAGTCATCTTGGTGTCGGTTGGCGTGACGCCATCGGTATCTGCCAGGGTAAAGTCAATTTCTGCACCCTCGGAGCGTCCAATCCAGTTTGCCTGCATAGCACGAACACGCTCTGGCCAGCCCTCAAGCTGGTCAAGGTCATCAAGAAGCTCCTGCGCGTAATCAGTGATGCGCAGGTACCACTGAGAGAGCTCACGCTTCTCTGGAACCGCACCACAGCGCCAGCACTTACCGTTAACTACCTGCTCGTTTGCAAGAACAGTTTTGTCGTTAGGACACCAGTTAACAGGGCTTGTTGCACGATATACCAGGCCCTTCTCAAGCATCTTGAGGAAGATCCACTGACCCCACTTGTAGTACTCAGGGTCACACGTGTTAAACATGCGGTCTTTGTCGTAGGCAAAGCCCATGCGGAACATGGTCTTTACAGCCTGGTCAATATTTTTATGAGTCCACACAGAAGGCTGAGTATTGTGCTTAATAGCAGCGTTTTCTGCAGGAAGACCAAAAGCGTCAAACCCCATTGGATGCAAAACGTCAAAGCCACGCATACGAGCCTGACGAGCCATAGCATCGCCAATGGTGTAGTTGCGAGCATGACCCATGTGAAGATCGCCCGAAGGATAAGGGAACATCTCTAGAACGTATTTTTTAGGCCTTGAGCTGTCTTCTTCTGTCTTATAAAGATTCTGCTCTTCCCAGACACGCTGCCACTTAGTTTCAATGGCCTCAGCGTCGTAGGCAGGAAAATCACCTGTATCGGATACGTTCTGTACTTCCTCGTTTTCCACGAGTTCCCCTTTCTTATAGCGATGCGTCACCAAGCAAAATACTTGGTGACGCTCGTAGTCCATAAATCCTGTGAGTTATGAACGGAAATTGTAGCTGACCTGCTGGTTTGAATCTTTCAGCAAGACGTCGTGTGCGCCACCCTCAACAATTGAAGTTGAAGAGACAAGTGTAATCTTTGCCTTATCGCGGAGTTCTGGAATATCAAGAGCGCCGCAGTTGCACATGGTGGACTTGACCTTCAGGAGTGATGCCTCAACGCCATCCTTCAAAGGACCCGCGTATGGAACGTAGGAATCAACGCCCTCAACAAAGGAAAGGCCGCGCTTATTGCCGCCAAGGTCATAGCGCTGCCAGTTGCGAGCACGTGCAGAACCCTCGCCCCAGTACTCCTTCATGTAAGAGCCGTTAACAATAACGCGGTCAGAAGGACTCTCATCAAATCGAGCAAAGTAACGACCAAGCATCATGAAGTCAGAACCCATAGCAAGGGCCAGAGTCATGTGATAGTCGTAGACAATTCCACCGTCAGAGCAGATTGGAATATAGATGCCAGTCTCCTCAAAGTACTCATCACGAGCGCGAGCAACATCAATGACAGAGGTTGCCTGGCCACGACCAATGCCCTTCTGCTCACGAGTGATGCAGATAGAACCGCCGCCGATACCAATCTTGATAAAGTCAGCGCCAGCCTCTGCCAAGAAGCGGAAGCCCTCAGCATCTACAACGTTACCTGCGCCAATCTTCACGGAATCGCCGTAAGTTGCACGAACCCACTCAAGCGTGCGCTTCTGCCACTCGGAATAGCCCTCAGAAGAGTCAATGCACAAAACATCAGCGCCTGCATCAACAAGCAAAGGGACGCGGGTCTCATAGTCACGAGTATTAATACCAGCGCCAACCATGTAGCGCTTAGAGTCATCAAGAAGCTCATCTGGAGCAGACTTGTGGGAATCATAATCCTTGCGGAATACAAGGCTGACCAGGTGACCGTTCTTATCGACAATAGGAAGGGTATTGAGCTTATTGTCCCAGATAAGGTCATTTGCCTCTTTAAGGGTGGTATCCTCAGCTGCGGTAATAAGCTTATCAGCTGGGGTCATAAACTCAGATACCAGCTTAGAGCGATCATCGCGAGAAGGGCGATAGTCACGAGAGGTAACGATACCTACGAGCTTACTGCGAGAAGTGCCGTCGTCAGTGACAGGCATAGTGGAGTGACCAGTCTTCTCTTTAAGATCAAGCACGTCACCAAGGGTCATCTCTGGAGTAAGGGTGGAGTCAGAAACAACAAAGCCTGCCTTGTAGCTCTTAACCTCGCGAACCATCTGAGCCTCATCCTCAGCGGACTGAGAACCATAAATAAAAGCAATGCCGCCCTGCTGGGCCAAAGCAATTGCCAGACGAGGACCAGAAACTGACTGCATTACTGCAGATACCATAGGAATATTGAGCTCAATTGCGCTTTTCTCGCCACGCTTAAACTTTACCAGAGGAGTCTTCAAAGAAACATTTGCAGGGATGTTCTCAGCTGATGAATAGCCAGGAACCAAAAGATACTCAGAAAATGTGTGTGATTCGCCTTCGAAGAACTTTGCCATTGTTTTTGGCTCCCTCCTGACCTACCGGTCATGCTCAACGTGTTTTGGCATTGTACCACCAGTGGAGTTAATTATTTAATTTGAACTCCCACTTGAAGCAATAACATCCTCAAAGTTAACAGCAATGTCATGTTTTGTAGGAACCCACTCAACCTTTTTAAACAAAGCTGCAACGGTAATTGGGATATACGTCATCATAAAAATAGGGAACGTGAAGAGATTGGTAAAAATACGCCATTTCTTCTTTACATGGAAATGCTTGTACTCCGAGATGGTGGTAATAAGCGCCAGAATAAAGAAGACCACATACATCGAGAAGACCGTCATGACCAAAGATCCCACACTCATAGCAATCTCTGCGTCAGTAGCAACGAAGCCGTGACTCAAATAGCCAACCAGCATGTAAGTACCATTAATAAAGGCTGAAAGCAGTGTCAAAATCATGCCTGGCGCAATGGTCATGAGCATATCGTATGAAGCAAACTGACCCTTAAAAATACCCTTAATAAGATCAAAACCATACGAGAAGAACACCTGGTAAAAGCCTTTTGTCCAACGCATACGCTGTGTCCACGATGCCTTGAAGGTCAAAGGCTGCTCATCAAAGAATTCTGCAGGTGCATAGCCAATTTGAATATTGTGAGCGCTGCAGAAGGTGGAGAATTGAATATCCTCGGTGAGGGTGTGGAAATCCCATCCATGCATACCTTTAATAATGCGAGAAGAAACCATCCAGCCGGAACCAGAAACAGCGCAGCTAGTGCCCATCATCATACGGGCATTATTCAAGAACTTTGCCTCGCGCATAAACCAGGTTGCGTATGCAGAGCTTACCCAGCTGGAATCAAAGTTCTTTGAGTTTCTGTAGCTGGTGCATACAAGATACCCTGCATCAAAAGCCTGATTCATAATCTTTAAGTAGCTTGGAGAAACCAGGTTATCGGCGTCCATAATAATGAATGCCTCGTATTTGTCGCCGTACTCATTAAGAATGCGGTCAAAGCCGTAATCCATAACCCAGCTCTTACCTTTACGAGCAAGGTCATTACGCTCCCAAGTAATTGCTCCAGCTTTTCTCGCCTCTTCAGCTGTTTTATCGGTACAAGCATCTGCAACAACAAAGACATCCATAAGCTCTCGAGGATAATCCTGAGAAAGAATGGACCTGACAAGGTTGCCAATAACTGGCTCTTCATTGTGGGCAGCAATAAAGAAAGCATAGCGGTGCTGCTTTTTTGCCTCTGGCAGTTTTACCTCACCCTTAACTAAAACACGAAGAATATACACAATTTGATAGAAGTATGCGAGTGTAAAGAAAAGCCAGATAATAAAGTTAAAAACAACGATTGGAGTGATACCGAGTCTGTTAAATTGCAATGGCATATATCCCTACGCTCCAAACTCAAGGCAAATATGTTTTATCAGCCAAAATCTCTCAATAAACAATTACCTTACAATCTTAGCGCAATGGAAGGGTCAAAGCGCCCATGCCTTTGAATCCATTTTTTCTCCCACATCAACGCACATGCAATTGACCGTCTTGGATATCGAGAAGAACGTCTGCTTCTTGATCTAGTTCATCAGAGTGCATAATCACCACGACAGTCCGCCTACCTTTGAGGTTGGTGAGATATCTACAAAGCCTCTGTGATGTTGGCGCATCTAAATTCTGTAGAGGTTCATCCAAAACAAGTGCCCCTTGTTTTCTGGATAGAGCTCTCAAAAGGCCAATTTTTTGTCGCTCGCCCAAAGAAACGGACTCTTCTTTTCCGTCAAAAGCATGAGTCTCAAGAGAAGAGAAATCGAGCAAGGTGTAAATCGTACGATCAATCTTTTCTCCAAACATATTGTCAGCGAGGCTTCCTTCTACAAGAGGTACCGGACGAGCAAAACGAGAACAGTCTTTAAGCTCATCCGAAAGCTCTATATCACCACTGAATAGTGATGGATCAGAGCAACCTGCCAAAAGATCTACGAAAGAAGACTTGCCTGAGCCATTGGAACCTTTTACCACCACGAGAGATCCTTGTGGAATGCTGAGAGCTTGTGTATGGAAAAGTTCTGGTCCTTCTGAAGTAGCTAAAAGAGTTCCCTCTCCTATCTTTACAGCTGGTTTAAGTGAAGAATTCCAAAGCTTCTCATAACCTGAAGGCTCTTGAGATTCTTTGAAAGTATTTTGTAGGCGCTCAAGATGAACTTTATTTGCTTTTACAAACATGATTGACTGAAAAAGTTCCGCTAGAGGATTCTGAATCAATGCGCAAAGTTGATATGAAATAAAAATATCTCCTACAGATGCAGCATGAATCTGATACATTTCAATGGTTAAGGCAAGCATAATAATCTGCAGTAGAGAGCACATACTGCTTGGAATCTTCTCATTCAATCCCTCATTAAACCGATATTTTTTTATGGAATCCAAGTACCTTGAACCAATGTCGTGATATCTCTCTTTATAAAAGGCATCAGCTCGAGCAAAATTGATAGCTCTTTTATTTTCTACGATGCGTTTTGATTCATTCAAATATCTATCTTGAGCTGGAATAATATTTCGCTGTAAATCTGCAATACGCTTGGCTGGAACCCTTGTCACAAGAAATAAGATAGGAATATAGGTAAGCACTACGATGAAATATACATAATTGGTAATAAGAAGCGCTAATAAAATCACTGCAATACATCCGACAGAACTCAAAATGGCAATATTCACAGCACTATATACAGATCCATACATGGTTGCAGAACTGCTTAAAAGGTTCATGTAGTAGCCTTTTTCATGTTTTTTATAGACACGGGCCGGCATCGCAATAACCCTTTGTATAACCTGCGTAGTACAACTCATTCTTTGGATAATCGCCGCACGCACAGGAAACCATCCTTTAAATGTAAGAACAAGGACTGCCGATACGAGAGAAAGAAATAGTACCCCCACAAAAGTAATCGTTTTACTAATCATCCAAGAACCTTGAGAAACGGCGCTCACTATTGAGCCTAAGGCCAAGCTCGCAGCTACAGAAAGAGCAGTTGATAATACTGATCCTACTATTAAAAAGACATTTTTCTTTGTAATGACAAGAGATGAAGGTACATTGAACTTATATTTGGTTTGTGTATTCATTATTGTCTCCTCTCCCACATCAACGTACATGCAATTGGCCATCTTGGATATCGAGGAGAACGTCTGCTTCTTGATCTAGTTCATCAGAGTGCATAATCACCACGACAGTCCGCCTACCTTTGAGGTTGGTGAGATATCTACAAAGCCTCTGTGATGTTGGCGCATCTAAATTCTGTAGAGGTTCATCCAAAACAAGTGCCCCTTGTTTTCTGGATAGAGCTCTCAAAAGGCCAATTTTTTGTCGCTCGCCCAAAGAAACGGACTCTTCTTTTCCGTCAAAAGCATGAGTCTCAAGAGAAGAGAAATCGAGCAAGGTGTAAATCGTACGATCAATCTTTTCTCCAAACATATTGTCAGCGAGGCTTCCTTCTACAAGAGGTACCGGACGAGCAAAACGAGAACAGTCTTTAAGCTCATCCGAAAGCTCTATATCACCACTGAATAGTGATGGATCAGAGCAACCTGCCAAAAGATCTACGAAAGAAGACTTGCCTGAGCCATTGGAACCTTTTACCACCACGAGAGATCCTTGTGGAATGCTGAGAGCTTGTGTATGGAAAAGTTCTGGTCCTTCTGAAGTAGCTAAAAGAGTTCCCTCTCCTATCTTTACAGCTGGTTTAAGTGAAGAATTCCAAAGCTTCTCATAACCTGAAGGCTCTTGGGATTCTTTCTCGTGCTCAAGATAAACATCAATATCCGCTTTTGCAGCAAGATATGAGCTTTTAACAGAACAAACCGTATCAAGCGGTTCACTCAATACTGACAAAATCAGATAGGCGGCTAAAATCTCTCCAACACTCATCTGACCTATAGAAAGCAGCATAACACCTGTAATTATGGCTACGACTTGCGTGAAATTTGAAAGCGCTGATGGAAGGTTCTTTGATAAAGCACTAAAAAAACTACTTCTTTTTACATAGAGAAAATACTCATCATTAGCTGCCTCATAAGCATTTTCAAAATAGTTCTCTGCTCGTAGCACATTAATCGAAAACTTTTCCTCAATTATGCGCCTACCGATATCCAGCCAGCCTTCTCGTTTTTTCATTGACTCGGTCAAAATCTCATTTGTTTTCTTGCTCGGATAATCAATAATCACCAAGTAAAAAGGGATATAAAGCAAGACAAGCAAACCAATCCATGGATTTACCGTAAACGCCACAATTGCTAAAACAATAACTGCTAAAAGACCACCTAAAAATTCAACACTTACTGCAATTTGAACACCACTGAAGACAAAGGCTGCCATAGTGACTACATTAAGATAGTGTCCGGCATTCTTTTTTGGAAAAACACGAAGCGACATCTTTAAGAATTCCGATATCGCTACCTCAGAACTAGCAACCGCAGCTTCTAAATTGAGCTTTTGTGGAATCCAAACAGTGAGAAAAAAGCTTAAGCAAAGCGTTACAAGCGAAAGGAGCAATAACAACCCTAGCTTTTGACAAATACCGTCAGCAGCTTGCACATTAAGCATACTATCAATTAAATCGCCCGTAAAAATGCCCAGCATTGCGACAGCAATATATCCAATTGCCAAACCAAGGGCGGATAGAAGCATATGTTTTCGTATAACAAATAAGTGAGAGAGACGATTATTCATACTCATCATCCCCAAAACATCATTAGCTTAAAAACGCAGTGAGTAATTCAGACAATATATATTTTTCAGGAATACATGAACTATTACTCTGTTTATGTACTCTACATGGGCCAAGGCAGAATGGCAGGCATTTACATTCCTGACAATCCCTTGACAGCGAAATATGAGGACGCTCACTACGCAGCAAGTCCTTATCAATAGACTTTCCGTTACTTTCTGAACAAAAATATTTAATCATTCCAGGCCCAAGACAAACGGCTTTATTGATTGAAAAGGGACACGGTGTTGTAGCTGGCTTCGGAAGATTGAGTCTCAAATTGTGATTCTTTTTATACGTAAGTATTGTCATATACGCCCTTGCATATTCTTCTTGAGTCAATTCAGATATAGTGGAATTATTTTTTACATTTTTCATTCGCGCAACTTCAAACTTAACTCGCGAAGCATCAAAGGACGAAATGCCTAAGATATCGTCAAATACATTATCGAATGATTTTGTATTCTCTTTGCATACATTAAAGCGAACCTCAACTTTTGAATCACTATTCTTAAGAATACAATCAAGAAGATCGAGCTGATTAGCATATGAAAATGCGGGCATATTTCTAAAACGATTGTGCCAAAGTGCATTACCATCAAACGTCAGACGTATTAAGTTAAACTGAACTTTTTGTAGAATATCAACCGAAAGCATTGAACCATTTGTGGAGATATTTGACTGATACCCTTTGTTGTACTTCCGTGCAATACTTTTAATCGAGCTATCTAGATTGATTAAAATATCGCTATTCATCAGGGGTTCTCCGCCAAAGTAGTTAACCACTATTGACTCGATATCACCTCCAAGCCATTCATCAACTTGATCAGTCAGACGAGTAGCATCCGCTACGGAAAAGTCCTTATGGCAATGATTTTGATAACAGTATACGCAACCAAAATTACAGTTATTAGTCAAAACTACAGTTATATAAAGCGTCTTTATAGGAGCATCTATTTTCCTATTAACCTTTTCAATAAGTTCAAACACCTCGTCTGTAGTATCTCTAACAATAACTCCATTATCCAATAAAACAGCTAACTCTTCTTTTGTTGCACGTAAAGGATAGTCTCTATCCATTTGAATAAGGGAACCAGATGAAGTATTGAATACATAGTTCTTTCCGCCACAGGTAAAATATTCATTAAAGATTGAATTTTTATATTTCATTACTTTCCCTCATTTAACTTAAAGGATCTATCCTAAGAGAGATGGCGGGCGATTGTGAACCCACAATCGCCCCTAAAAGCGCTACTCAACAATAACTCCGATGACACAGTTGTGGGTATCAACGGTAGGGTTATCTTCAAGCTTGCTTGCAGAGATAATAACCTTCATGCTAAGCCTCCTTTCCAAAACATTAATTACCTGCACTTGTAAAATAAACACTTAATGGACTCTTTAAGGTAAAAAGCGGGTTTCTCGTATAAAATTGCGTTATCACCCTATAATTTGACGCAGGAAAATACCGTTGAAAGGCTGATTATGAGCGAAAAGCGACTAACTCAAGCACTTCAAAATATACTTGCCAATGGGAATTCTCTTGCTCAAGGTGACGCTTCAAATGTCATTTTAAGTGCACATTACGAAACAGAAGAATCTGTTAACCCTCATATCAGAGGATTTTTTACTCTCACTTCTGCTTTTGATTTAGCAAATTTAGGCCAATTTTCCACAAAACCTTATGGAGACGACATTGTGAGTCTCTCAATACTTGCTCGTAAAAACTATTTTGGAAGTTTTCTTTTCTTTCTAATGCCTTCATCAGAAGATTTCTTTACTTTTACTACAAACCTTATATCAAATAAAAATACATTACCGAAACAAGTTCATCCAGCTGATATTGAACAAATTTACACACTTTATAGTCAAATTATTATTACGTATTCCGAAAGAAAACCAAATTGGGAAGCTATTGTTACTTCCTTACTTATAGCGCTTATTACCTGTCTTTCTCCTGATGCTCACTATACGTTCACTCCAGGTAACACTAATGAGACGATCGCTCTTATCCTTAATGAAATTACTGCTCATTCAGAAAGTATTACACTTGCTAAGCTTTCAGAAAAATACTCATATACACCAACTTATCTTTCTGAACTTCTCAGACAAAAATGTGGCAAAACTTTTTCTGAACTTGTTTTAGAACAAAGAATGGAACGAGCAAAAACGCTGTTAATTCATACCAAATTACCTGTCTCTACTATTTCTTCAATGATTGGCTATGGAGGAACAACAGAGTTTTATAGGAAATTTAAGGACTACTTTTCTCTTACACCACGTGAAATGAGAAGCGGAACTTTTTAGTCATAATACAACTGTGGGCAGATATCTTCTCCTACAGGAGTCCTTCCCATAGACATAGCGTTCTGAGAAATAAGTGCTTCTTGCAGGTCTTTTGGTAGTGTGTCTGCTACCACGATATTCTCGCCCGTAAAAGGGTGTTCAAACTGAACATGCCAGGAGTGTAAAAACTGTCTGTTAAGTCCAAGGTTAAGGCTTGTATCTTTTTTGCCATAAAGCTGATCGCCAACAACAGGGTGTCCAATGTGGCGCATGTGAACTCTAATCTGGTGCGTGCGACCCGTATAGAGATGGCACTCTAGAAGCGAGTAACCCTCGCCTTTTCTGCCAGCTTCAAAGCGCTCAAGCGTTCTAAAGGTGGTAATGGCCTCTCGTGCGCCCGGAGCGTCTGATACGGTCATTTTGAGGCGGTCTCGCGTTGAGCGAGCAATGCCCGTTTCAATAGTGCCAGAATCATGGGCAACATAGCCTTGCACCAGCACAATGTAGCGTCGGTCAAGCACGCGCAGCCTAATGAGGTCTTGAAGAGCCTTTTGCGCCTCGTCTGACTTTGCTGCCAGCATAAGACCAGACGTATCCATATCAAGACGATGTACAATACCAGGGCGTTCTTCTCCCTGAAGCATTCCTAGGTGCTCGTAGCCACAGTGTGCTACCAGGGCATTTGCCAGGGTGTCATCAACGTGGCCAGGCGATGGATGGCAAACAAGGCCAATCTGCTTGGAGAGCACTATGAGGTACTGGTCCTCAAAGCGAATATCAAGGGGAATATCTGGGTTTGGACGTAAAAGTCCCGTTTGAGGCTGTGCGTCTGGAAGAGACACTAAGAGCCTATCGCCCAACATAAGTTTTTCTGACTTAGAGGTAGCCAGCGTAGCGTTGATGGTTACTCTTCCCTCTTCTACTAGCTTTGCGCAGGCACTTCTTGAGGGAAGTGTATCTTGGGCAGAAAGGAACGCATCTAATCTGACGCCGTCTCCTTCTGGTCCAACTAGTATGTCAACGATACGCTCATTCATTGCCACTACCCTGTTGCTGCTTTTTGTCCCAGATTATCCAGTACACAAAAGCAATAAGGATGCCACAGGTCACAAAGATATCCGCCACATTAAACACGGCAAAATTAACAAACGTTGTAGCAAAGAAATCAGTAACCTGACCATACAAAACACGGTCAATAGCGTTACCAATTCCGCCACCTGCGACGCCTCCCAAAAGCGCAATAAGCGGCAGCGGGAGGTTCTTCTCGCGAACTACAAAGCCCACAAGAGCGGCGATAACCACGGCAGTGAGAGCCACAAAAAAGAGGGCATTTCCAGAGCCCACAGAAAACGCTGCACCTGTGTTACTTACGTGGAAGAGCTCCATAACACCTGGGATAAAAGGTACTGCGGTTCCCTCTGGAATTGAGGTTCGTACCCAGAGCTTGGTTACCTGGTCAAGCACACAGGCAACAGCGCCCGCCCCGCAGAGAACTGCAAGGCGGGTCACTAGTGTGTGAGTTGTATGTTGCTGCTGGTCAGTATTCATTTACGCAACAACGTCGTGGCAGCGGTGGCAGAGATGATCCTCGCCAAGCTCGCGATAGTTCCAGCAACGGTCGCAGCGCTCACCGTTTGCAGGATAGACGCTTACGCTCAGCTCAGAGCCCTCGGAAACAGTTACCTCAGAGCAGACAAATGCCTCAGCAAAGTCAAGGCCGGCGTGAGAAATGGATGCAGCCTGTTCAGCGGTAAGGGTGACTTCTGCACGTGTAGCCTGCGTGGTTTTCTCGGTAACTACGCCCGCCTCAAGAGCTGTCTCGTATGCCTTGGTGTAGGCGGCGCGAGCATCAACCAGTACCTGATATGCAGGAAGCAGCGAGGTGTACTCTTCGGTGGTCATAGGAGCCTTATACCAGTCGAGAAGAGCGGCGTACTTCTGACCGTCACGCATAGACTCTGGCAGGAACTGCATAGCCTCGTCGGTGGTGTAAACCAGAATTGGCTGCAGGTCATGAACAAGCATGGAAAGAATCTCTGCCCAGACGGTCAGAGCACTACGGCGTGTTGCAGAATCTGCAGCATCGCAGTACATGCGGTCCTTAGTTGCGTTCAAGTAGCCGTTGGAAAGCTCAATTATGTAATCGTAGAGGGTACGGAAGACATTGTTGAAGCGATATCCCTCGTAAGCCTCGGTGACTGTAGCATGAACCTCACACATACGGGCAAGAACAAGACGGTCGTACTCTTCAAGGTCAGCCACAGCAACTGCATCAGTAGCAGGATCAAACTGACCCTCAAGCTCTCCAAGAAGGAAGCGCAGGGTATTTCTGAACCTACGATATGCGTCGCCTACCTGAGAAAGAATAGCGTCATCGCAAGGAACGTCAGTTGAAGTATCAACAGAAGCAACCCAAAGACGCAGGACGTCTGCACCGCGCTCAGCGCAAACGGCGTTTGGATCAATGACGTTGCCCAGAGACTTACTCATCTTGCGTCCCTGACCATCAAGCGTAAAGCCCTGGGAAACAACAGACTTGTAAGGAGCAACACCGTAAGCACCAACAGAAGTCATCAGAGAACTCATGAACCAACCGCGGTGCTGGTCGGAACCCTCAAGATACATATCAGCTGGGAACTTGAGGTTTGGACGATGCTTACAAACAGCCGTGTGAGAAACACCAGAATCCCACCAAACATCCAGAATGTCCTTGTTAGCCTTGAGATTATGGCCACCACATTTAGGACAGACGCAAGCGTCGCCTAAATAGGTCTTAGGATCGTCGGTAAACCAAGCATCAGAGCCCTTCTCGCGGAAAAGCTTGATGACTGCGTCAAGCGTCTGGTCATTAATGACGGTCTCGCCACAATCCTCGCAGGTGAAGGCTGGGATTGGAACGCCCCAGTTACGCTGCCTGGAAATACACCAGTCAGGACGGCCTTCAACCATGGAGCCAATACGCTTAACAGCATTTGCAGGATAGAACTTAACCTTTGTAAGCTCCTCTGCTGCCTGCTGACGCAGACCAGTCTTATCCATGGAGACAAACCACTGGCTTGTTGCGCGGAAGATAACAGGCTCTTTACAACGCCAGCAGTGTGGATAGCTGTGGGTAATCTCTTCTGCAAGAATGAGCGTACCACGGTCTTTGAGCCACTGGACAATGACAGGGTTAGCCTCATTGACCTCCATACCAGAGAAGGGGCCGCCGGTGCCTTGGCCGTCGCCTTTGAAGAAGTGACCATCATCATCAACAGGCATGGTCTGTGGAATATCAAAGCGAACGCCAGCGTTGTAGTCGTCTACACCGTGACCAGGTGCGGAGTGAACAACACCGGTACCATCGTCAAGGGTGACGTACTCTGCGTAGATAAACTTACCGGTGTTACCAAGGTCACCAAAGATTGGCTGCTTGTACTCATTGCCGGCAAGCTCAACACCAGTTCTCTTCCAGGTGTTGCCTTCTGCGTCCTGAGCCAGCTTCCAATCGGTATAACCAAACTTAGTAGCAGCCTTCTCTGCAAGAGCCTCAGCAACAATCTCTATGTGTCCATCAGGAAGCTCAAGAGCAACATAGTTAGCCTCAGGGTGCAGAATAACTGCCTCGTCAGCAGGCATTGTCCATGGAGTTGTAGTCCAGATGTCTACCCAAGTCTTACCTGCGTAAGCCTCAAGACCCTCAGGAACCGTAGTTAGCTCAAAGCGAACAAAGATTGCAGTAGAGGTGACATCGTGATACTCAATCTCTGCCTCAGAAAGAGCTGTGTGGTCATGAGTACACCAGTGAACAGGCTTGGTACCTCTATACACAGAGCCCTTGTCGTAGATTGCCTTGAAGATCTCAACATCAGTTGCGTCGTAATCGTTGACGTAAGTGAGATAAGGGTTATCCCACTCGCCCAGAACACCAAGGCGCTTAAAACCCTGACGCTGGGTATCTACCTGCTCAACCGCCATCTTGCGGCAAAGCTCACGGATCTTCTCGGTAGATAACTGATTGAACTTCTCTGTGCCAAGCATCTGCTCAACCTTGTGCTCGATTGGCTGACCATGGCAGTCCCAACCAGGAACATAAGGAGTCTGGAAGCCCTGCATAGCCTTATAGCGGTTGATGATGTCCTTGGAAATCTTATTCTGTGCGTGACCCAGGTGAATTGGACCGTTTGC
>CAUUUQ010000012.1:0-34224 GCA_963548345.1 uncultured Atopobium sp.
ATGCCTCCTTGAGTATGTGCTCTGCACAGATACCATCTGACATAACGTTTCTATTTTACCTAAGCGAGAAGGACGAATGCCCCACAGAGGAACATCCGTCCTTCTTTCACGAATTTACAACACGAAAATGTAGACTACTGCATCCTCTTTGCTCCCCTGAAGATGATTGAACGTGCAGCAAAATAGGTAACCAGGAAGTATCCACCATACAAAGCAGTTACGACTGCAACTACTCCACCAATGCTGCTAGCAACATCAAAGTTGCCAATCGACTTGATGACAGAAACCATAATAGACATTGCGCATGTTGCGTGCGCAGCTGCCATAAGCAGTGGGAACAGGAAGTACACGCCAATCTGAACAAAGAGCGCACGACTTGCAAGGCCCTTCTCGGCACCAAGCTCTGCAAGAACTTGGTAAGCACGAGCGTTATCCGATGCCTCGGAGAGCTGCTGAAGTGCCAGTATAGCGGCGCACGCAATGAAGAGAACCAGGCCAATGTACAGTGCTAGATACGTCACAATACCAGAGAATCCAGCAGTCGATTGAATGTACTCGGAAGCGGTGACCACAAGCATTAAAGAATAAGGATCGGAATCGCTACCAGTTACGGCACCATCGCCAAAGTACTGCTTCATCTGATTCTGGAACTGAGCTTCAGAAACATCGCCTGGGGTTTGATAGTTGCCCAAAATGTAAGAGTTGGTCAAAACGGTGCTTGAAGGGAAGCTTTGATCAGCAACAACCACAATTCCAAATGCTAGCATAAGTGCAGGTCCACCTTGTGTTTGGGCAATATCAAGCGTTCCACCAACAGCATGAAGTTTGTGACCCTCAATGGTGAGCTCGGGATTGTTTGCAAGAGAATCCTGCCAGTATTTTGTGAGATTAGTATCAAGCGTCCAAACCATATAGCCGTCAGTACCAAAGTCAACAGGCTCAAGACCAGATGCAACACGCAGTTTGTTGTACTGAGAAGCTCGCATCAAAGTTACGTTTTTCTGCGCAGGATCTTCCTGGCCACTATAGCCGGTAAAGTAATCACTAAAGCGCTTGCCTGTTACAGCGTCAATAGAACTATACGTAAAACTAGGCGTTGTTGGATCACTTTGAGCAAAGTATGTATCTACCTGGAAGGCATTTTTGATAGTTTTATCCCACTCTGGATCAAGCTTCTGCACTACAGAGAGATAGTCATATGAATCCGCTGGGCCAGGAGTATAACTGCGCTCTGAGCCTGGGTTGATTGATACAGAAACATCGTACGTTTTAAGCTTGGAGAAACTGACGTTCAAAGAGTCAACAAGCGAGAAACCCGTACCAAGTCCACAAACTGCCACAAAGAGCATGGCGCAGACTAAAGAGATGGAAACCCAAGCAGTATTAACGCGGGCATTAAACTGACGCAGGATAAATGAGTGAAGACCCTTGTAGTAGAAGCCCTTCTGCATCTGCATAAATCTGAGCAAGAAACCAGAGATTGAGAAAAAGAAGAGTGCTGTACCCACAGAGACCAAAGCAGTAGCCATGGCAAACTCGTCATCTATCTGTTTTAAACCATTGTGCTGAAGCAGGATATAGGAATAAGCAATGATTCCAAGAGAGGCCAAGAAGAGCAGTACTGAAACGGTAAGGTTTCTTACCTTGACGGTCTGAGTTACTTTGTCTGCGTTAAGAAGGTCAATAAGCTTATAGCGGGACACCGTGGTGACGTTAAAAATCAGCGCAACCACAAACATGACTACAAAGTAAATAACCGTTTGAATCAACGCAGCTTGCGAAAACACAAATTTAAATGAATCAAGAGTCGTGTTGAACATGTGGGCCGTTGCAAACATCATAAATTGAGAGATAAAAATACCTGCAACAAGTCCAACTACCAGGGCGAGAAAACCAACAAGCAGTGTCTCAATACTCATAATCTTAGAGACATTTCTCTTGGTCATACCCAGTATCTGGTACATACCAAATTCTTTTTTTCTACGGCGAATCAGAAATTGATTAGCGTAGACAACAAGAAATCCCATAATAACGGCAAGAAAAACGCTTACTCCAGAGATGGTATTACTTAAGAGCTGAACAATGCGTCTCTGGTCTTCAGAAAGATTCAACACCATGGACTGCTGAGTGATTGAATTGAAGGAATAAAACAGCGCAACGCCTACTGCCAATGTCAGAAAGTAAATGCTGAAATCGCGCAGTGATTTCTTGACGTTACCAAGCGCGATTTTACTGTACATCAGCACCCTCTCCTCCCAGGAATGAAACAACGTCCATGATCTGGTCAAAGAACTGCTTACGGGGTTTCTCGCCACGAACTATCTCATTAAAGATACGACCATCTTTAATGAAAATAACGCGATGAGCGTAAGAAGCTGCATATGAGTCGTGAGTAACCATGGCAATAGTTGCACCATTACGATTGAGGTTCTCAAGGCTTTCAAGGAGCGTGCGGGCGTTCTTTGAGTCAAGCGCGCCGGTTGGCTCGTCTGCAAGGACCAACGAAGGATTAGTGACAATTGCTCGAGCAGCAGCAACACGCTGACGCTGGCCACCGGACATCTCGTAAGGGAACTTGTCCAGCACCTCAGTAATCTGAAGCAGCTTGGCAACGTTTTCTACGCGCTCCAAAACTTCCTGCGCGCGGACATGACCAATGGTTAAAGAGAGCGCGATATTCTCGCGAGCAGTAAGGCTGTCAAGCAAGTTTGCGTCCTGGAAAATAAAGCCTAAGCGGTCACGCCTAAAGGCAGAAAGCTCTGCTCCACGCAGGCTGGAAAGCTCTTGGTCATCAATAAAGATGTGGCCTGCAGATGCCTGGTCAATGGTAGAGATGCAGTTCAAAAGAGTAGTTTTACCAGAACCAGAAGGCCCCATGATGGCAATGAACTCACCGCGAGTTACAGAAAGATTAATGCCGTCCAGTGCCTTTGTGATATTTCCGCGAGTTCCATAGTACTTCTCGAGGTTTTGGCAAACCAAGACGGTGTGAGGGGTAAGTGCTGAAGATTGTCCAGCCACAACAGTTGGCTGAGTTGGAGTTACTTGAGTAGCTGCCATGTTGCGTCCTTTCATTGAGAGCGTGTAAATCTTGAGATATATACTCCGTCACTACCGTTCACGTTGCCATCGATTGACCTTACGGAAACCTTACGCTTTTCTCACTTTGATGTGTCAAAATATCACTATTAAGCATACGGGAGGGGCATGCTATGCAGTTAGTAATTAAAAGATTTGGGCAGCTTACCGCTAAAGAGTTATATCAAATTCTTTCTCTAAGAGCAGAAACGTTTATTGTTGATCAGCAGATTATGTACAACGATCTTGATAATGTTGATCAAGTTTCTACCCATGTCTTTTATCAAGATGCTGACTCGGTAGCTGCATATTTGCGCATCATTGATGCAGGGCAGTCATACAACTCCCCTCTTATTGGTCGCGTATGCGTCAGCAACAAAGGCGCTGGTATTGGCTCAAAGCTGTTGCACGATACCCTTGATTACCTGGCACAAGAAAGTAGTGCTTCCAAGGTGTTAGTTGAGTCGCAACTCAAAGCCCAACCCTTCTACGAGCGCGCTGGATTTACGCAGGTATCTTCTAAGGTACTTGATCACTTTGGCGTCCTTCACCATGTGCTTTCTCTTGACCTTGATGCATATCGTCAGGCGAGAAACACAATTAATATTGATGACGTGCACGTTTCAATCCGACCGCTTGAAACAGCCGATTTGCGCACACTGCAGAAGCTTAGCGTAGAGACATTTGTAGACACTTTTATTGACTCAAATACAGCAGATGACTTAGCAAGTTGCATGGACTCGCTCTACAACACAGAAAAGCTTGCCCGTGAGCTTGCTGCTAAACACTCATATTTCTATTTTATTGAAGTAGAAGGTCAAGTAGCTGGTTACCTGAAGCTCAATACGCGTTATGAGCAAACCGAGGGTCAGCGCGATGACTCACTTGAAATTGAACGCCTGTATATCCTTCCGCGTTTCAAGGGCCTACACCTTGGATCAAAGCTCATGAAATTTGCCCTTGATTTAGCAAAAGAGAAGGGTAAGAAGCGCGTGTGGCTGGGTGTTTGGGAACACAATGAGCCTGGTAAGGCATTTTATTCACATTGGGGATTCAAGCGTTTTAGTCAGCATACCTTCCCAGTAGGAAGCGATCCTCAAACGGATGAATTGTGGGAACTTCTAATTGAGAACTAACGCAATTGCTGCTAGAAGGCTCGTAGCCAAAAGTGCATAGGTAATTACTTTTCTTTCTCTAAATTTGACTATCCTAAAAATTTGCAAGAGGAAGATAGAGAAAAAAATGCATGCATTTATCTGCTGTGAATAGGGGAATACTTCTGGATAAAAATGAATTGCCGTATTCAGTACGAGCGAAGCAGCTACGATGTAGTCTGCTTTGCTCGTCTTTTCATTATTAATCTGCCTCATCGCAAATCCGTAAAAGACTGGTTGAACGTAATAGAAAAGGTTGAACCTTTACCAATTGTACTACTAACAGCCAGCTTAAGGCCCATTTTCTCACAGAGCTCATAGCAGAGATAGAGACCCATACCGGTAGACTTGGCATACTTGCGTCCATTTTGACCGGTGAATCCTTTATCAAAAATACGGGCAAGATCCTCTTCAGGAATACCGATGCCATTATCTTTAATAAAGAGAGTAGTTGAAGTAGTTCCCTCACGTGGCTCTGAGACAGAAGCAGAAATCCAAACGTTCTTCTCGCCAGGTGCAAGCTCTGGATTTGAATACTTTGCAGCGTTAATGAGGAGCTGTCGCAAAATAAACTCAAGCCACTTTGGATCAGCCTTGACCACGTGGGCCAAGTCATCAAAATGCGGAGAAACACCAGCGTCAATGAAGACACGGGCATTGTTTTTAAGGGCATCTTTGACAATGGACTGCAAATTGACATCTCTAATAGAAAAATCTCGATCTACAGATGCACTGCGAGCATAAAAGAGCGCTTGCTCTACGAGCGACTCAATCTTAGTGAGCTGTGTTTGCACGTCATCCATAGGCAGCGATGGATTATTATGAGCAACCAAATGAGCTGCGGCGATGGGAGTCTTAATCTCATGCACCCACATTTCAATGTACTCGCGATATTCCTTTGATCGCATATGCTCATCAGCAAGCTGGTCCATCATGGACTTAGACATGCTTAAAAGTGCGTCTTTAAAAAGCTGTTCTTCCAGCGTTGAAGGCGTGTCCAGCATGGCAGGGACTAGGTAGCTTTCTTTATCAGTTGCCGCTAAATTATCAGCAAGCTGCTGGTAAAACCAACGACGATGAAAATAGTCAGCTAGAAGTGCAGCTGCTCCCACTACCCATAAAACCAAAATACAGTAGGCAATAGCAAACGCGTTAAGCCCAACGCCTTTAAGCATAAAACCAATTAACGTGCTGCTAGCTATAAGTGCAAGAAAGAAAATAGTTCGATTTTTTAGATACTTAAGAAACGACATAGCAGCCTACTCAATAACGTAGCCAAGTCCACGGCGTGTCATAACAAAATCCTCAACGCCAATGCTTGCAAGAGTATTTCTAAGGTGGCTAATGTTTACCGTCAGCGTATTGTCATCAACGAACTCGTCCGACTGCCACAGTTCTTCTTGAATACGCTGGCGAGAAACAACCGTTCCCGCATTTTGCATCAAAAGTGAAAGTATTCTGAGCTCGTTTTTGGTCAGCTCGACGCTCTTCTGATTTGCAGAAACTTTGCAGGAAGAAGAATCAAGCGTCACACCTGCATGTGAAAGCTTTGTTCCAGTTGTGACATCACTATTTGCGCGCCTCAAAACCGAGGTTATGTGCATAAGCAAAATCTGAGTGTTATAGGGCTTGGCGATAAAATCGTCCGCTCCTAACGAGAGCACCATAAGCTCATCAAGATCCGTGTTTCTGCTGGTAACTACAATGATAGGAACGTTTGAGAGCTGTCGTACTTCTCGACAAATCTGTTGTCCGTCAATGCCAGGAAGGTTAAGGTCCAACAGCACCAAGTCTGGATGCGCAGTAACAATCTGTTGAGGTGCTGACTCAAAAGACGTGAGAGCCTGGGCCTCAAAGCCGTTTCTTTGTAGCAGGAGCACCAACTCTTGCTGAATCTGATGGTCATCCTCTACTACCAGGATTTTTGTCATATGTGCTCACCTCCTGCTGTGCTATGCAAGTCCTACAAAGCGCTGGGCGTTTTCCCACAGTATGGTATACGTCTTCTCTTTGGGGATATCAAGTCGCTGCCAACGAAGCTCCGCCAAGCGCTCAACCGTGTGCACCACCATCGCTGGCGTGCACTCCCCTCCACGTAAAGGCTCTGGCGCCATGTAGGGGAAATCAGTCTCTGAAAGCAGTTGTGCCTCTGGACAGGAAATCATTGCAGCTCGAATATCATCGGAGCGCTTAAACGTTGCTGCGCCACCAAAGGCAACAAAGCAACCAAGGTCTGCAAAAGGCTTCATGACCTCAGGACCGTCGGTGTAGCAATGCAGGTCACAGCCTGCCTTAGGCACACCCATACGATTTAGTATTTCAAACGCCAAATCATGAGCGTGCGTAGTATCAGCACCATCACGTAAGTGAAGCTCAACGCGTTGATTGTGCTCGTGTGCAATTAAGAGCTGGCGTTCAAATGCTTGGCACTGGACCTCTTCTGGGACCTCACAGTACGGTCCAAAATCAAGGCCAATCTCTCCCACACCGACGCAAAGAGGGTGCTCAAGTAACTCAAACAAGCGCTTTTCAGCCTCTTGGTTATAGTCTGGTGCACTATAGGGATGCGCACCAACCACAAAATACGTGTGCTCAAACAAATACTCTGCAGGTAAATCGCAGGGTACGCAGAGATTTGCTTCAGACAGCTTTGTATAAGCAGCGCGAGCCGCGCTAAGAGTATCCTCAAACCATGCAATAAAAGCGCTGGTGTCTGCCCACTTACGGGGAAACTCCGTTGCAATGTCTACGGGCACAATAAGCATGCGAACGCCCGCTGCTGCTGCTCGTGCAAGAGACTCTGCAGCGCTGTGCTCGTGGAGGCTGCCCAAATGACCATGGGTATCGGCAACAGGCGCCAAAACACGCGGAGCTGGACGAGGTGTGCCATAAATATCGTGGAAGAGTTGGCCATCAGAAAACGAAAGCGATTCCACTTCTTCTGCTGGTAGATGATGCTTTTTCTTACTCACTCAAAGGCTCCAAAGCAGCTGCAAGACAAATAAAATCTTGGCTGGTCAAAACTTCTGCGCGCACGGTAGGCGCAATTCCTGTGGCGAGAAACGCCTGGTCTAGCTTGTCTTTATCAAAACCAGAGGCGCTCATTGAATTACGAATGGTCTTTCTGCGTTGTGCAAAAGCAGCGTCAATGACCCTCATGGTATGTAAGAGCTCTTCCTCAGAAAGAAGCTTGGAGGACACTGGGTTTCTCGCCTGGGTGCGATCAAGACGGACCACAGCAGAGTTGACGCGTGGAGGAGGCATAAAGTTGCCAGGGCCCACTTCAAATCTGCCAGTAACCTGGGCAAACAAAGATAGCTTTGCGGTATAGGCACCATATGCCTTGGTAGAAGGCTTAGCGGAAATTCTGTCGGCCACCTCAGCCTGTACCATGACCACCGCTCGCTCAAGCGAAGGAAGCTCCTGGAAGAACTTGAGGATCAGCGTAGCTGCCACCTGATACGGCAGATTGGATACAAACTTAGTTGGCATCGGAGCGCTCGTCGCTGCGTCATGAGCAATGGTCGGAAGCGCACTGTAGGCATCGGCAAGCTTCTGCGGCGTTATTGCCAGAGCGTCTCCCATAACCAGCGCAAACGAGTCTGGATGAGGCTCTTTGCAGGTTACCGCTAAGACTTGCTCAAGCTCAGAGTCTGCTTCAAGCGAACAGACCGCACGGGCGTTGTCGAGCAAGGCCACCGTAAGGGTACCCAGGCCAGGCCCAACCTCAACGACCACGTCGGTAGGCTGAACCTCTGCAAGATGGACGATCTTCTCGATAACGTGATCTTGCACCAAGAAGTTTTGGCCCAGCCTGTATTTGGTGGCAAGGCCAAAACGTTCCAGCGTTTCTTTAGTGGCACGCTGATTGGCAAGCCACGATGTCTGATGCGATGCGTGCTCCGACACGATTACTTGCTTGCAAGACGTGGGAACAGAGCGTCTCCCTTAGAGACAGCCAAGCCACCCTGAAGTTTGCCCCATACGCACTCGCTGCGGGTATCGGTAGAGGTAATCTCTGCCTCGTCAAGGCTCATACGGCGCAGAACCTCTGCAGACGTAGTTGGCATAAATGGCATAAAGAGATGTGCGCAGATGCGGATAGACTCAAGCAGCGTATAGATAATCTCTGCAAGCTCTGCTGCGCGCTCTGGGTCTTTTGCTACCGTCCAAGGAGCAGCGTCCTCAATGTAGTGGTTAGCTGCGTGTACAAGCTCCATGATGATGTTCTTAGCGCCTACGTAGTCCATCTTCTCCATGCACGCGGCGTAGCGGTCATAGATGCCCTCAGCCAGCTTGCGCAGAGGATGGTCTGCAGCAACAGAAGATCCATCAAAAGTTGGGGTGACGCCCTCAAAGTACTTATCGCTCATGTTAAGGGCGCGAGAAACCAAGTTACCCCAGCTATTTGCCAGGTCGGCGTTATAGACCTGCTCCATGCGCTCGAAGGAAATGCCGGAGTCCTCACCAGGAGTGACGTCGGTCATGAAGTAGTAGCGGTAGCCCTCAACACCCAGCAGGTCCAAAACGTCCTTAGGTGCAATGGCGTTTCCGCGAGACTTACTCATCTTCTCAACAACGCCGGTCTCAGAGTTGCGGACGTTTAAGAAGCCGTGAGCAAAAATGTGCTCAGGTACAGCCTCGCCAAGGGCCATAAGCATTGCGGGCCAAATGACGCAGTGGAAGCGGATGATGTCCTTACCAACAACGTGCATCTGAGCTGGCCAGAAGCGCTTTCTCATGGCAGCAGCCTCTGAACTGTCATCGCCGTAGCCAACAGCGGTGTAGTAGTTGAGAAGAGCGTCAAACCAAACGTAGGTTACGTGAGACTCATCAAAAGGAACTGGAACGCCCCAGTCAAAGCTGGTACGGGATACAGAAATATCCTGAAGGCCAGACTCAACAAAGCTGCGTACCTCGTTTGCGCGGAAGTCTGGCTCAATGAAATCTGGATGCTCAGCATAGAGCTCAAGCAGCTTGTCCTGGAAAGCGGAAAGCTTGAAGAACCAAGACTCCTCAGAAACGCGCTCAAGCTCACGATGGCAATCTGGGCAGAGGTGTGCGCCCTTGCAACCAGCCTCTTCGTCTGCCTTTTCTACCTGAGTCTCGGTAAAGAAGGTCTCCTCGTGGATGCAGTACCAGCCATCATAGGATCCCTTGTAGATGAAGCCGGCTTCACGCATGCGCTCCCACAGATACTGGACAGCTTTTACGTGGCGCTCATCGGTAGTACGGATGAAGTCGTCATATGAGATGTTGAGCTCTTCATAGAGTCCCTTAAAGAAAGGAACCTGCGAGTCACACCATGCCTGTGGAGACAGTCCGTGATCAGCTGCAGCAAGAGCGACCTTCTCGCCATGCTCGTCCATACCGGTAAGGAAGAAGACGTCGTAGCCAGCGGCGCGTCTAAAACGAGCCTGGATATCGCAAAGCAGGGTACAGTACGCAGTTCCCAGGTGTGGCTTTGCGTTGACGTAATAAATTGGGGTGGTAATAAAGTATGACGGCTTGGCCTCGGGCATAATGACTCCCTTTGTATAAGTTGCAATAACTTATCCAGTATAGAGCAAATGCTGGGCTTTCTTTGTGTTGGTATGGTGATTATGCCTCGTGAGCAAGAATTGCCTGGTATGCCTCATCGCGCGCAATACCAAACTTCTGAGCAAGCTCTTTGGCCAGCGCTGATTTTCTAGTACCCGCAGCAAGACCCGCCTTTATTGCATCTTCAAGCGAGAGCTGAGACTCGCCCGCTGCCTGCAACGATGTAGAGGCAAGCTCTTCTTCTGTGGGAGCTGCGATAACCAAAACACACTCGCCTTTAAGGTTTTCTTTTGCTGCAAGAGTCTCAACAAGGCAAGGAGCCACATCGCGCACCACTTCTTCGTGCAGCTTGGTGAGCTCTCTGACAAGAGCCACCTGCCTAGTTGGGAACACCTCGGCTATGGCCTCAACCGTTGCAAGCACCCTAAACGGAGACTCATACAGCACAATAGTGCCTGGAATTGACGCCAACTGCTGCAAGCGCTGAACAATCTGCCCGTGCTTTCTAGGCAAAAAGCCTTCAAAAAAGAAATGATCACTTGCCAGGCCCGATGCAACAAGTGCGCACGTCACCGCAGAAGGGCCCGGAATAACCTCTGTTGCAAGTCCTTCTGAAAGCGCCGCATCAACCAAATGCTGACCTGGATCAGAGATGCCTGGCATACCCGCATCTGACACAAATGCAACGCGCTGACCTGCACGAAGCCTCTCAAGCGTTGGCTCAATTTGCGACTCAATAATATTTTGATCACAGCGCTGCAGCGGTACATGAATGTCAAATGCCGAGAGGAGCTTTGAGGTCACGCGTGTGTCCTCACATAAAATGACATCTGCTGCTGCAAGCGTTTCTTTAACGCGCGGTGACGCGTCCGAAAGGTTACCAATAGGCGTGCCCACAATAGACAGTTTACCTGCTAAAAGAGTAGATTCTGTCATTACTCGAGCATTCCCCTCTCAAACGTTGCAAGCGCAACGCGTGCGTCCCATGCAGCCAAAAATGCAGAGGTCTTCCAAGTCTGGAAGAACCACGCAGGACACGTATTGTACACTTTGAGCTGGCCGGAAGTGTAAATGCGCTCAAGTGCAATTCTTCCTTCTGCCGTCATAGCACCGTCAATGCTAGGCAGTGACGCCGACCACTTGCCCACCATGACTGGCAGACCACCAGAGGCAGACGTCTTCAAATACGCTTCGTTTTTATCAATCAGCTGCTGAACGCCACGAGGACCTGAGCAATCAATTCCCTCACAAGGTTTATCAAGATGAGCGTCAAGCCAAACGTTTTGATAAGTCTGCTGGCTCATAAAACGCCTAAATCCCTGAGGCCATCCACCATCTGGAAGAATGACCACAGGCTCTTCTCCCGCCACAGATCTAATGGTCTCATACGCACGGCGATAATAGTTTCTGAGCGAGTGGCCAGGAATACCGTCAGTGAGCTTAAAACCCTTGCGCACGCGAGGCTTAACCTCATCGGCTACTTCGATGCCATAAAAACCACTGCGGTGCGCGTAGTGAAGGGCAAGCTTATGCAGAATAGAAAGCGACTTCTCCCCAGAAATTCTGGTGCGTGGAGCGCCACCTGGCTGGTCATTTAAGCCATCAGGCAGGCCTGGATTTACTGCTAGAACAAAAATAACGTGCAGACCAAGCTCTTCTGCCCATTCAAGAGCCCTATCAAGCTCGGTAATGCAGCTTACATATGGAGTACCTGCGGCTTCTTCATCAAAAACATACCAAGGCACAGAAATTCTTACCGCATTAAAACCACGTGCGGCAATGCTGACAAAGTCAGAACTCTGGATAAATGAAGAGCGATGCGCTTTAACAAGATTGCGGTAGTCGTCAACGCCCAGCGCTTTAATGAGCTGAGCCTCATCAACGCAGCCTGTGCGTGCAAACGGCTCAGGAGTTACCCACGGTTCAAGCGTAAGCCAACCAGTTAAATTGACACCCCGCAACGCTCCGTGAGCCATGAAATTCCACCTCGCCAAAAGATAAAACCTCTACATACGTAGAGTATACCCATCGAGGTTATGTTGCTCACGCAAGCTTCAAAAAACAACAGGTTACTTCATATTTTTTGAATAAATGGCGCAATTGTTGGGTGTCTCATCAACCTCAACAGAAGAGACAGCTAAGCCTTCCACTTCAAGTTGCTCAAACAGATACTTTGCCAGATTTTCTGCTGTTGTTCTAAAAGGCAAAATGGTAAGCGAGAAACCCTCTTCTTTAAGACAGGTTAGCGTCTTTTCAGAGAGAGAACCTTCCTCAATCAAAAATGTATGATCAAGGGAATCACATAGCGCGCGAACCTTGCGCTTAAAGACACCAAAGTCCATAACCATATCTTTTTCTGTACCAGACTCACCAAGCTCTGCAGCAGAAATGCAAGCAGTCACATGCCAGCGATGACCATGCAGGTTCTCACACTTGCCATAGTAGTTTGTAAGAAAATGCGCTGAGTCAAAGGCATATTCAGTCTTGAGCGTATACATTACGCGTTATCCTTTGAACCGCGACCGCGATCATCGCGTCCAGCTCTTCTATGCCTACGACGTGCAGCGTTTTGTGGCTGAGCGTCTCTAGATGCAGCGTTAGAAGCACCGTTAGAACCAGAAGCACTCTGTGGAGCGCTCTGTGGAGCGTTCTGAGCCTTCATACCTGCTCTATCACCTGGACGACGAGTCCTCTTTGCACGAACTGGCGCCTGTGCCTCATCAGCTTTCTGTGGTGCTTGAGGAGCATCTGTCCTTCTAAAACGCTTACCCTGAGGCTGCTTCTGTGCAGGAGCTGTACCCTGCTCATTCTTCTGAGGAGCCTGAGTATTTGTAGCGCCCTCTTCTGTTGCATGATGGCGACGGCGCGTACGACGCAGTGTATCTGTTGCAGCGTCAAAGGTGCTGGAACCAGGGTTAACCTGAGCATTCTTTGAAGTTCTTACACGACGGGTGCGAGAAGAACTTTGAGCTCCCTGCTCTTCTCGAGCGTTTCTTGCACCAGAGTTCTTAGCGTTATCCTGTCTATTTGCAGAGTTCTGCTCGGAGCGTTCACGCTTGCGCCTTGGAGTCTCAGTAACAAAGAGGTCTGGATTAATCTCTGGCTCTTCATCAACAATGAGACCGTTTGCTCGATCAAGCTCTGCCAGCGCCATCTGAACCTCAACGGATTCAAGACGCTCAAGAGCAGCGCGAGAAACGCTGTCTGGCCTGCAAGAACAACCCAGGTCTTCCGACTTCTGCTGTGCTGCAGGAGAGGCGTCCATATCAGCAAGAGGGATGCGTACTACCTTGCCACTCTCTAGACGAAGGGCAATCTCTTCTTTTGGCGTGTTGTATTCAACAATTTTTGCCATGCCCAAAGGAGTCTCAATAACAGCGTTGCGCTTTGGAGCACGGTTTTTGAAATCACGATATGCTTCAAACTCATAGCGGAGGCAGCACATTAAACGACCGCAAGCGCCAGAGATCTTGGTGGAGTTCAGAGGTAAATCCTGCTCTTTTGCCATACGAATAGAAACTGGCTCAAAAGAAAGGCCAAACCTTCTACAGCAGAGCTCTTGTCCGCAGTGACCATAACCGCCGATAACCGCTGCTTCTTCTCTGACGCCAATCTGACGCATATCAATGCGCTCATGAAGCTCATGAGAAAGCTCGCGCACAAGCTGCCTAAAGTCCACGCGATCATCAGCCGAGAAGTAACACACGACCTTCTCGCCATCAAATAGGTACTCGACGCCAATAGGCTTCATCTCAAGTTCTTCTTGAACAGCAAACTTCCTAAATACAGGAAGCGCAGCCTCACCCTTAGCGGCAAGCTCTTCTGCGCGAGCAAGGTCTTCTTCAGTTGCTACACGAACAACGTCTTTGAGCTCGGATTTGTTTGTCTTGTACTCAAACTCTTCCTGCGAAATCTCACGAGGATCAGCAACAGCAAGACCAATCTCTAGACCGCGCTCGGTCTGACAAATGACGTGGTCACCTTCAAGAACGCCGGACTCCTTTGGATCAAACCAAAGGTCGCGCGCGGCGTATTCAAATTTCACCGGGACAACGGTGGGCATGTAAGTGCCTCCTTGATATGCAGCAGCATAACCTCAAGGGTTAGCTGGGGAGAAACAGAGCGATCCAGGTTGTATTGAGCCTCTTGCACAGCAGCTAAAGCCCCAAGAACACCCTGGGTATGAGTTTGAGATGCAACGCGGTCGATAATGCCTGCTGCATCCGTATTTACTATTTCTTCATCAACTGCCTCGCAACACAAAAGCACGTCGCGAAGAAGCGATTCCAGAATTGCCAACATTTCTATGATACCCGAACGTTCGCGTGCTGTGAGTTCTCGCTTATTGGCAGCTTCAACCTGCTTTAACGCAGCGCTGGTAAGAAAGTCCTCGTTTTGGGCAAGCGCCTCCTCTTGAGCACGTCTTACGTCACCTAAAGGAATTTTTGCAGCTTCTATCAGCTCTTTTGCGGAAGTAAGCACATCCCACGAGTCATTTCTGAGCAGGTTGCCAAAAACATCAATGAGCTGTCTGCGAATGTTTTTACGCGTAGCAGACTGCAAAAACTCCACAGCTCTACCAGGAGTTCCTGTTGCCGCAAGTGCAATACGGGCTTCTTGTTCCGTGGCAGAAATCTCTCGCATAATGGCAGCCTTAGCTGCAGCATCAGTAAGCGTTCTAAACGCAACCACCTGACAGCGAGAAACAATGGTGGGAAGCACCGCAGAAGAAGAACGAGCAGACAGAATAAAAATGGTGTCTTCAGGTGGCTCCTCAATAGTTTTGAGCAGCGCATTTGCTGAGTTTTCTCTGAGCAAATCGGCGCGGTCAATCACGTAAATCTTATGAGTTGAACGCATAGGCGCCAGACTAACGTCTGCAATAAGCTGACGAATCTGTTCAATAAGATAGCCATTTGCGGAGGCCGGAGTAAGTACGTGCACGTCAGGGTGGGTACCGCGAGAAATACGAATGCAGTCGTCACAGGCAGCGTCGCCACCTTGAGCGCAGAGAACACACTGCGCCAAAGCCTTGGCCGCAAGGCCTTTCCCAGAACCAGGGGCACCTACAAACAAATAGGCATGAGCAAGCTTGTGCTCATGCAGTGCACGCGCAAGCAAGTTCTGGACCTGAGGTTGGTCCTGAAGACGCGTTAATGCCTGAGGAAGAGGATAGGTGTTCTGCGTAGTATGTGTACTCTCTTGAGTCATAAACGAATCACTCACCAAGCTCACAAATACCAGGGATAAGATCAGCTAACAGCTGACGGGTACGCGCACGAACCTCGTCAATACTGCCATCTGCATCAACAGCTTTTACACGCTCTGGCTCATCTTGCAGGAGCTGCTTATAACCAGCAAAAACACGCTCCTGGAAGGCAACACCTTCTGCTTCCAGTCTATCGGCATCATTTTGCGTAGCACGTGCATGAGCAACTGTAGGATCAAGCATAAAAACAAGAGTTCTATCAGGAGAAACTCCGCAGCTTCCCAAGCGATTTGCACGGTGTACAAGGTCTGTATCCAGACCGCGACCAGCTGCTTGATACGCATAGGTGGAATCGTAGAAACGATCGCATAAGACAATCTTGCCCGCAGCTAGAGCTGGGCGGATAACCTCTCCTACCAGCTGAGCACGACTTGCTTCATAGAGAAGCAACTCACACTCGTCACACATTGCATCGTTTTCTGGGTTAAGAACAACACCTCTGATCTGCTCAGAAATAGCAGTTCCACCGGGCTCGCGAACAAAGACCACGTCAATGCCAAGAGCTTCAAGGTCTTCTCGCAGAAGAGAAGCTTGTGTTGACTTGCCACAGCCATCAACGCCTTCAAGTGTGATAAACAAACCTTGAGATGTACGTGTGCTTTTGTTCATGCTTCCCTCCCTCTTAACTATCTCACGATACAGGCAGATTGTGTTTCTCGCCATGAATATTCTAAAGGTTTTACGTATTTCCACATGAAAAGCGCTCAAAAATGGGTAAAAATACGTATGGAGCGGGCGTTGGAGAGGGACGCTCGTTCTTCCGAAAACGGTGCACCTCTCGATGCACCGTCATACGTTTACTTTTTTGCTGCCTTGGTGGATTTGGTGTTCTTAGTACTCTTACGAGCACCTCTGCGCGGGGCAGTTTTCTTTTCTTTACCAGGGCAATCGTAGTTTGGACACAGCTTCCAAGGACCACGCTGGGTAGTAACAACCACCATAGGAGCACCGCAGTCTGGGCAGACCTCATCGGTCTTCTCGAGCTTTCCACGAGCTGGTAGAGGATAGCTTGTCTCGCATTCCTCGTAGTTGGTGCAGCGGATAAAACGCTTACCCGTGCGCTCGGACTTGTGCGCTACCAGGTCACCGTGCTTACCGTTGGCCTTACAGGTTGGACACTCGCCCACAATAAGGTCTGGCTCTGCGTTTGTAGGGCAAGCTGGATTGATGCAGGTCTCATACGCACGCTGCCTAAACGGTTGCACCTTTACGCGAGGAGCACCGCACTCTGGACAGACTCCAGCCTCTCCCTCAAGCGGCTCTACGCGTCCCTGAGGCAGCGGATAGGTAACATCGCAGTCTGGCCAACCCATGCAGCCTACAAAGCTTCCACGAGTCTTCAGTGAGCTCTTAGCAACCAGATCTTTGCCGCACTTAGGACAGGTTCCCACCTTTGCGTCAGCAGTGACCGCATCAGCAATGGCCTCAGACAAGTCTTCTTTATGATCAATGAGCGTATCAATCATGCCCGCAAGTAGCGCTCTTGAGTGAGTAACAACGCCGTCACGCGTATCTTTGCCCTCAGCAACGCTTGTCATATCGGACTCAAGCTCTGCCGTCATATCAGGCGAGGTGATGTGTGGTGCAAATTGCGAAAGTGCATCAACAATTGCCATACCAAGCTGACTTGGCTCAACAGGATCATTTTTGAGATATTTACGCTGGTAGAGCGTATCAATAATGGAGGCACGCGTAGACTTTGTACCCAGACCGCGTTTCTCCATCTCTTGAATAAGTTTGCCCTGGCTGTAGCGAGCAGGTGGCTCTGTCTGCTTAGCATCAAGCGACAAAGACTTAATGGAGACGATCTCTCCCTCGCCGACATCAGGAATCTGATCGTCTTTCTTAAGACCAAAGGGATAAATCTCTCTAAAGCCTGGCTCAGCCAAGACTGTTCCATTTGCAACAAAGGGCTGACCTGCAACATCAAGCGTAATCTTAGTGCCGCTCATTGTAGCTGGACCCATAAGGGTTGCAAGGAACCTTCGAGCAATCAGGTTATAGAGCTTCCAAGCTGCGGGCTGCAAAGCATCTGGATTGGCTGCCGCTGTTGGATAAATTGGTGGGTGGTCGGTAGACTCCTGCTTGCCACGCGTTGCGTGCAGCTTTGGCTGACCCAAGAGCTTTTTGCAGGTAGGAGCATACTGAGGAACCGCGGACAGCGTACGAACACAATCCTTCAAGTCAAGCGAACTTGGATAGACCGTGTTATCAACACGTGGGTATGAAATCAAGCCGTCCATGTACAAAGACTCTGCCAAACGCATAGTTCTAGCTGGCGAGATACCCTCTGCAGCTGCAGCCGCCTGCAGCGACGTGGTGTTAAATGGAGCTGGTGGCTGCTGCTTTCTGCTACGAGACTCAATCTCGACAACCGTTGCCTGCGTTTGATCCTTAACAACTGCGTAAGCTGCATCTGCTTCTGCCTGATCCCAGAATCTTGCGGTCTGGTGAACCATCTTAAAGGTTGCTTCCGCATCATCTTCAGGGGCAGCAACGCCAGAAATGACCCAATAATCTTCTGGCTTAAATGCCAGGCGCTCACGCTCGCGTTCAACAACAAGTGCCAGCGTAGGAGTCTGAACACGACCAGCAGAGCGCGTATTACCCAAACCGCCAAAACGTGCGGTGGTCAGATAACGGGTTAGTACAGCACCCCAAATGAGGTCGATATACTGTCTGGACTCGCCTGCGGCAGCCAGGTTGTAATCAAGGTCTACCAGGTTATTGAAGGCGGTCTCAATCTCTGTCTTGGTAAAGGCAGAATAGCGTGCACGAAACACTGCCAGGTTAGGATTAACAGAGAGAACCTGAGCAAGCGCATCAGAACCAATAAGCTCACCTTCACGGTCAAAGTCTGTGCCGATGATGACTGACTCTGCCTTCTTAGCAAGATTCTTGAGTGCTCGAATAATCTCTTTTTCTGCAGGTTGTTTATCTACAGGGGCCCAAATCAAATAGGGCAAGCTAGGGATTTTCCAACCCTTAAGGTCAACGCCGTCTGCCATAAAAGGCTTGCGCTTAACCTTGTAAGGAGGACGCTCAAGACCATCTGGAACGTCTGCAGGAAGATGCTCCCCTTCTGCAGTTTCTCCGTACCAGCCCTCTTCCTTGTCAAACTTGAGAGCTAAAGGAAAATCGGGCTGCAGAATATGGCCGCGAAGACCAATGGCAACATGATCTTCTCCGCCACGTCTAAAACGATAAACAGGAGTGTTGTATACCTTGTCTGCCTCAGGCTTACCCGATTCAGACAGAAGGCGAGCAATCTGCTGCGCTGCGTCGTTTTTCTCGGTAACAACTAGAATCAAAGAACAACACTCTCCAAATTAAAAAGCGGAATTACTAGATTTTGTCCAGCTCATGCTGCTCATAGTCTTCGCGGCTCCACTTAAGAGCAGCCTTGCCATCGCGGGCAATAATGACGTAACGAGCAACAGCCAGAGCAACTTCGTATAGCAGGATAAGAGCTGCAAACATCAAAATCATGGTGACAGGTGATGCGTCAGGAGTGACAACTGCAGAGAGAATCATCAGTCCAACGTAAACATAGCGCCACTGCTCACGCATATCCTTGTAAGGAACAAGGTGAAGAATAGCCAGGTAGAAGATAACCAGAGGAAGCTGGAACGCAACACCAAAGCCGATCTCAAACATCATAATAATGTTGAGGTAATCGCTTGCCTCATTAATGGTTCCTGCAAACTCCTGCGACTGGCCAATCATCCAACCAATTGCGGTGTTCAAAATGATGAAGTAGCAGAACAGCATACCCAAGAAGAACAGGGTAATCATAGCGGCTACGGTAGGAACAACCCACTTGCGCTCTTTAGCGTTAAGCGCAGGCAAGAAGAACGCCATAATCTCCCAGATGATAATAGGTGTGCAAATAATCACCGAGAAGAAGAAAGCCACCTTAAACCTGATACTAAAACCGCCAAGAACCGAGATAACCGTAAGCTTACCGTCGGTTAAAAACTCCCTGATAGGGTCAATCAAAATCTCAATCAATGCAGGTGTTGCAAAATAAATAATGATTGCGGTAACAAAAAGCGATACCACCACAATGGTCACACGACGACGGAGTTCTCCCAGGTGATCAAAAAGTGGCATACGAGCTGGAGTAATAGGCATTACACGCGAAAGCTGGACTTATGCGTCCTGGCTTTCTCCCTCCTCTCCAGCAACTTCTTCTTTCTTGTCTTCTGCTATAGAGCGAGAAGAACGTGCAGATCCAAGGTTATAGAGATCTTTTGCAGATGGAGCGGCAGCAGGAGTTTCTTCTGCGGCCTGAGGTGCCACGTGCTCAGTTACCTCTGTGGAATCATCGGAGAAAGCAACAGAAGAGGTGGCTTGTGGTGCAGTTGCAGGAGTCTCGTCAGCAGAAGCGGTCTCTGCCTGCTCAGTCTCCTGGGTCTGTTCAGCCGCTTCAGCAGCAGCCTTCTCAGCTGCCTCACGCTCTTCCTTGAGGCGAGCACGACGCTCAGCAAAGGTCTCCTGGTGGTCAGTATCCTCGCGGTCAGCATCAGATGCAGCATTTTTGAGCTGCTCGGAGCGCTTGGGCTTCTCGTGAAGTGCATCCGCTGCAGGGTCAAGTAAGTCTGCACGGACAACTTTATTAAAGCCTTCTTGCGCGTTCTGGAACTGTCTAAGAGCACGACCAAGCGTGCGACCCATACCAGGTAATTTATCAGGACCAAATACTAAAAATGCAAAGAGCAAAATTAGTACGAGCTCTGTTTCTCCAATGCCAAACACAAGCAATACCTTTCTGGAACAAACATAAACAAGCTCTTTGAACCGTTTCTCAAAGAGCTTGCAAGTTACCAAACCTACTTGCGAACGTTAAGGTCTTTATCAACCCCAAGAAGCGTAAAGACACGCTCCACGTTTTTCTGAGGGTTTGCAACAACAAGCACAGAACCGCTCTCTTGTGCTCGATGTGCGGCACCCACTAAAACGCCAATGCCCGTCGAATCAATATAAGCTACCTCAGCAAAATCAGCTTCAACTTCTTTTGCTCCATCGGCGAGCGCAGTATCCAAAGCATCACGAAGCTCGGAGGCGTTTGATACGTCTACCTCGCCCTCAATGCGAATAATGGTCTTTGTATCTGTAATTTCAGAGCTTATCTCTAGTGCCATAACTCCTCCTTACTTGGTGTTATTTGAAGAGGTAGAGGTGTTTCCGTTTAATGCATCAAGAACTTTCTGTGCATTATCCCTCACACCGGCGCTATTATCGGAATCCTTTTCAATTGCCTTCTGCAGTGCCTCTTTTGCAAGATCTACTTGATCAGTAACACGATACATCATTCCCAAATTAAGCCAACCGTTAGCATAGTCTGGAGAGCGATCCGTTACTGCCTTAAGTGCCTCAACAGCACCTGTTTGATCTCCTGCGTAGAACTGTGCAATTGCCCTATCAACACGGACTTCATCAGAATCATTTGAAGCAAGATACGTATCGTACTCAGCAATTGCTTTGTTAATCAGCTGCAAAGACTGCTTCTGAACAGAGTCATCTTGAGAAGAACTCTTAAGCGCCATTCCCCAACCTAAATAGGTACGAGCCAAATCAAGATGTGCTGGTAGATTATCTGGATTGGACTGAATAGCAGACTCTTTTTCTTCTGCTTGCTTCTGATAGACCTGGTTAATAGCCTCAGGAGAATTTTGCTGAGTCTGATGCTGCTTTTGCGAGTTAGAGAAAATGCTGGCAAGAGAAGGCAGCATCATAGAAATAGCAATAAAGAGCGAGAATACGCCAATAGCAATCTTCATGCCTGTAGAAGGACCTGGCTTTTTAGGAGCCTCGTCGGGCTTGCGGTCCTTTGCCTTCTTTTTTGCTGTCTGGTTTGCCATGGCAACCAGCTCTTTTTCTGCCTTCTGTTCTGGTGTAAGTTCTGGCTTTGAAGTATTAGTTGGCATTCAACATCCAATCGCTTTTTCTAAAACATAACTAATCAAGATACGGCAGAATGGGTCTACTTTCAAAGTAAATACCAAAGTTACACAAGCTATCCCCAGACACTTTGACCACGATCAACTTTTGCAAGTCGAGCACTTACCTGTTTAACAGCAACAATAAACACATCGAGCGCTGCATCAAGCTCTTCCAACGTTGGGTAACTTGGAGCAATTCTGATATTGGTATCAAAAGGATCCTTGCCGCATGGCCACGTAGCTCCTGCAGGTGTCATGGTAACGCCCAGTTCATTGGCGCGAGAAACAATTGCGCGTGCAGAGCCAACGGGACCATCAAACGAGACAAAATAGCCACCCTTAGGATGAGACCAGGTTGCAACACCTAAATCTCCCAGACCCTCCTGCAATTTGCGTTCAACCAGTTCAAAACGTGGTCGAAGCATCGCGGCATGCTTTTGCATATGGGCTTCAATGCCTTGAGCATCTTTGAGGAAACGCACATGTGCCAGCTGCGAGATTTTCTCGGGAGAAACTCGAGCAACCTTGAAAGCGCTCTGGATTTCTTTAATGTCTGCAGGGCTTGCAGCAACCCAGGCCATGCCTGAACTTGGGAAGGTTACCTTTGCCGTTGAAGCAAAAGCAATTACCAGGTTCTTTTGAGCGCCACCTGCAGCAACCTCTGAAAGTACATCAAAGATATTTAAGAGCTGAGGAGCCTCAGATTCTGGTACAAAGGCATGAATTGCATAGGCGTTATCCCAGAAGATTCTAAAGTCAGGAGCTGCAGGTTTAAGGTTTGAAAAAGCACGGACAACCTCATCTGAATAGGTGATGCCAGTTGGGTTGGCAAAACGTGGCACACACCAAATTCCCTTAACAGAGCTGTCGTTCTCAACAAGCTCCTTGACCACGTCCATATTGGGGCCATCGTCGGCCATAGGGACTGCAACGTTTTCAAGTCCGTAATGCTGTGTAATAGCAAAATGACGGTCATAACCGGGAGCAGGACAGAGGAACTTAAGTGTAGTGCCCTGAGCCTTTGCAGCCGCCATTTGCTCTGCCCAAGAAGGCTGACCAGCAAGACCATGGGTTACGGCATGAGAAATAATGTCATGCATAAGGTTAAGGCTAGAAGAACCATTTACAATGACCTGATCAGCTGGTACACCTGTGAGCTCCGCGGCAAAGACTCGCGCAGAAGGAAGGCCCCAGGGGTCTCCGTAGTTGTCCGCAAAAGAGCCGCCGTCAGTCAGGTCAGAAGTGGAGTTCAGCTCATCAAGCATAGGCTTAGACAGCGCCGTCTGCGCAAGGCTTGGTTTTCCGCGAGCCATATCAAGCTTGAGGTTTTTCTCGCCAAGTGCACGAGCTTCTTGTCCAATAAGCTCAAGGGCCTGGTTAAGCTCAGCATCGCTCATCTTCTGATAAGCGTTTTGCTCAGAGGTTGATTTTGGCTGGAACAGCTCGCGAGAAACTAGCTCAAACATGACACTCCCCTTTTCGGTCTCTGCGTGATACAAAGTATAGGTGATTTAAAAATCAACGCGACAAGGAGAATCATGGCAAATTCTGCACAGCCTGGCATGCGCTCGGAGGCATATGGCGAACTCCAGCACCTTGTTGATAATCTTTATAAGCGCAAACCCTCGGGCACAGTCACTAAGGTTGACGTGCTGATTCAAGCTGAAGTAGACGATCTTGAAGAAGATTTGCAAGAAGTTATTGAGCTGATTCCGTCAGGCACGTATGTCCGCGCCCGTCTTTGCGATCAGATTAACTCAATTGTTACGGCGCACGGTTGGGGCTTTACCTACGGTACTGTCGAGTAGTCTTAATCTTCCTTTATATTGTTCTGCCTTTGGTGCTTATAGAACTCTGCGAGGTGTACAAAAAGTAGACCCAAGATTGCAGAAGCAAACGAAGCAGCGAGAACAGCTACTTTAGCTGCAAGAATCTCCTCTGCATCGGGGAATGCAAGATTAGAGATAAGAATTGACATGGTAAAGCCAAGGCCGCCCATAAGACCTACGGCAGTAATCTGAATCCAATCAACTTTTGCAGGAAGCTTGCAAATCTTACATTTGACCAGCAACAACGTTACAAAAATAATTCCTAGTGGCTTACCAAGAACGGCACCAAAGAAAACGCCATGTGCAATAGAGCTGCTCAATAGAGCAACGAAATCTGCTCCCACCAACGTAATCTGCGCGTTTACAAACGCAAAAATAGGCAGAACAACAAAGTTTACAAAGACGGAAATATAGTGCTCAACACGCTGAAGCGGTGGAGTTACGTGGTGCATGACCTGCTCAATAGAGTTAGCACCATGTGTAAAGTCATGCTGACCCAAAACGTGATGCTCATCGTCGTAGTGATCGTCAAGCTCACGAGCGCGTCTTGAAAGCCAGCTTCCCAGCTTGCTCAAGCGAACATCAGAGTGAGATGGCAAGAAGAAGGCAAGAAGAACGCCTGCAAGGGTTGCATGAATTCCCGAGTGGTACATGCAGACCCAGAGAACCAAACCAACAAGCAAATAAGGACCAGAAGAATAAATCTTCAGGCGATTCATTCCCCACAAAATAACAAGAACACCAAGAGAAGCTGCTAACCAGGCAATATTTGGCGTGTGACCATAGAAAAGCGCAATGACCACAATAGCCAGGATATCGTCGGCAATAGCAAGTGTCTGGAAGAACACCTTAGTCTGCGGACTAATTCTGTTTCCTAAGAGCGACATAACGCCAAGCGCAAAGGCAATATCGGTTGCAATTGGTGTTGCCCATCCATGAGGGGCAGTGCTTGCGTTAAGCGCCAGATAAATAAGAGCAGGAACTGCAACGCCACCAACAGCCGCAAGCATAGGAAGCATTGCCTGTCTTGGCTTTCTAAGCTGGCCAACAGTTACTTCATACTTAAGCTCAATACCTACCAGCAAGAAGAAGATTGCCATAAGGAAGTCATTCACAAAGGTTTCTAGAGCCATATGTGCATGAATCATTCCAAGCGAGAAACTCATTTGGACTTCAAGAATTTCTCGAACCACCTCATGAGCAGGTGAGTTGGCAACTACAAGCGCAATAAGTGCCGCAAGTACCATGACTGCTGCTGCAATAGTGCTGTTAGAGGTAATTCTCTTTAGAGAAGAGCGCTGACTAATTCTTCTTACAACTGCGGGCTCTCTATAAATACTAGACATTATCTGCCGTTCTCTCTTTATCTAAATGGTATTGACCGTTAGCTATGCAAGTTTTTCTCGATGTATATGCCTAGTGTACCGTCTACCTACCGTTGAGGGCAACTTGTCATATCTCAAGAAAACGGGGTATATCTCTATGTAAAATGTGGGTAATAGAAAGTCAACGTTTAGCTACTTGTAGCACGTATATATTTGGAGCGGATAATGGACACTAAGCGAATTGCCATCATCACAGACTCAGGAACTAATGTCCCACCTGATTTTGTTGCTGAGCACAATATTCGTATCACCCCACTTCGCATTAACTATTCTGACGGCTCTTCCTATGAGTCTGGTATTACCATCACGCCAGCTGAGCTTGTTGCTCGCTTTGAAGAAGAGGTTCCAAAGACTTCGCTTCCTTCTCCTGAGGGCATTAAGGCTGCCTTTGATGATGCAAAAGCAGCAGGGTACGAGGGTGCTGTCTATATTGCAATTTCCTCCGGACTTTCCGCTACCTGCGATACTGCTCGCATGATTGCAGAGTCCATTACAGACTTCCCTATTTATGTTGTTGATACCAAAAACATTGGTATTGCTTCTGGCCTTATTGTTATTGAGGCTCAACGTCTTATTGATCAGGGCCTTTCTCTTGACGAGATTGGTGCCAAACTTGATCAGGCATCTCTGAACACACGCGTATACTTCTCTGTTCCAAGCCTTGAATACCTGCGTAAGGGCGGCCGCATTTCTGAGGCAATTTATCGTATTGGCTCCATGCTTAATATCAAGCCAGTTCTTACCTGTGATGAGAACGGAAAGTACACCATTGCTAAGAAGACTCGCGGTTGGCAGAAATCTCTTGCGGGACAGATTGCGCTTGGATCAGCTTTTGCTCAGCAATTTGACCGCGTTCACGTGGGAATTTGTTGCTCCGCGCCTAATATCATTTACTCCGAAATGGAAGCCATGATTAAAGAGGCAATCCCTAATGTCACCGACTTTAGGTATGTCGAGGCTGGCTCGGACCTTCTTGTCCATACGGGACCAGGCCTTGTTGGCTATGCCGTATTTGGCTACTAAAAGTTAATCGCTTCATGCAACTAAGAACAGCCGTCTACTCAGGCGGCTGTTTTCTTGTAGAGAGTATGTACGGCGAGAAGATCTTCTCGCCCAAGCATGTGCGTTACAGCAATGGCTGATCCGCGAAGAAACCTTGGTCGTCAAGGAGATTGGAGCCGTCAGCTGCTTCAGTAGCCAGCTGATCACAGCGCTCGTTAAGTGGATGGCCTGCGTGGCCTTTGACCCACTTAAAACTTACCTCATGGTCTTCCATGGCGGAAAGCAAACGCTTCCAAAGGTCTACGTTTTTGACAGGCTCTTTAGAAGCCGTTTTCCAGCCTTTTCTAATCCACCCCGAGACCCATTTTTGATTAAACGCATCAACTACGTACTTTGAATCGGAATAGAGCTCAACCTGGCAGGGACGCTTAAGCGCTTCAAGTGCAACAATGACGCCGAGGAGCTCCATTCGGTTATTTGTAGTGGATTTATAACCCTGGCTGAACTCTTTTGTATGCTGCTGGCCGGAGGGATCGGTATATAGAAGCACGGCCCCGTAGCCACCAGGACCAGGGTTTCCTCGAGACGCACCGTCTGTATAGACTGTGACGTGCATATATGAGGTTGCAGCCTCCATACCAAATCTCCTCTAGAACGCGCCTCTTACGTGTTTACTTTGCCTCAGCCCAATTGGAGCCATAGCTGACATCAGCAATCAGAGGGACACGCAGGGTAACAACGTCTTCCATGGTCTCTTTTACCAACGCAGAGACTGTCTCAATCTCTGACTCTGGAACTTCCAAGTCAAGTTCGTCGTGAATCTGAAGAATCAGCTTTGACGCAAGACCCTCATCACGCAGGCGTTTCTCGACATTAATCATTGCAATTTTGATAATGTCTGCAGCACTTCCCTGCATAGGGTGATTCATAGCAGTACGCTCGCCAAAGGCAATGAGCTGGCGATTTGACTGATTGAACTCTCTAATGTGGCGCTTACGACCGTACATGGTAATCGCATAACCAGTCTCGTGAGCAGTACGGACGGAGTCATCAAGATACGCACGAACGCCAGGATATGCATCAAAATAGCGGTCAATCATCTCTTGCGCTTCCTTGCGGGAAATCTTCAAAGACGTTGCCAGACCAAAGGCCTGCTGACCATAGACAATGCCAAAGTTAACTGCCTTAGCACGGCTACGAAGTGCTGGCGTGACCTCTTCAACAGGCACGCCAAAGACGCGTGCGGCAGTTGCGGCGTGGAAATCGGCACCAGAGTTAAATGCTGCTACCAGGTGCTCGTCAGCTGAAAGATGTGCCAGCAAGCGCAGCTCAATCTGGGAGTAGTCGCAGGCGAGAAAAACGCTGCCCTCGGGAACGGTAAAGGCAGTACGGACACGATGTCCCAGCTCAGAGCGGGTAGGAATGTTCTGCAGGTTTGGATCAGAGCTGGAAAGCCTTCCTGTTGCAGCAACGGTCTGATTGAATGTGGTGTGGATGCGCTTATCGCCACGAATAAGCGCAGGAAGCGCATCGAGATAAGTTGATTTGATCTTGGCACGCTCACGATACTCAAGAACATCAGCAACAATCTGGTACTCCTGCGCCAGGTCTCCTAGAACCTTTGCGTTGGTGGAGTAAAACCCGGTGCGCGTCTTTTTGAGGCCATAGGTTGGAAGTTTAAGCACGTCAAACAAGATATGAGAAAGCTGGCTTGGAGAATCCAAGTTGAAGTCCTCGCCTGCGGTCTGGTGAATACTTGCCACACGCTCTGCAATATCTTCACCAAGCTGAGCAGACTGCTCTGCAAGCTTTTGGGGGTCAACGTAAAGACCACGACGCTCCATTGCGGCTAGGACTGGTAGAAGCTGCATTTCAAGCGCAGCAAAAAGCTCATACGAACCATCATCTTCAAGCTTTTTGGTGAGCACAGGAACAAGAGCTCTAGCAGCTACTGCTCTCAGCGCTGCAGCGGGAACCTCGTCCGTTGGCTCAGGAAGTTCACTGCCAAAATACAGCTCAACCAAGCCGTTGACATCAAAGCTTGAACGATCAGATTCAAGCAGATAGGCAGCAACACCTGTGTCAAAGAGGCGGTCAGAATCGATAGTTTCAATATCCATCTTCTGTGGCTCAGATGAATCAACAGGACTTACTTCATGCAACAACGCCTTGACATCGTCTGCAGCAACACGGGCTTCTCGCAAAATGCGCAAGAGTGCTGCAGTTGCGTTTTCTCCCTCAAATTTGAGGAGCGCCTTTTCTGTAGACACCCAAAGCGTGCGAGAAAGGCTAAAGAGGGCTCCAGCATCAGCCGCAGAATCCTCTGCAACGCCAATCCACTCCTGATTCTCAATTGCAGCAGTGAGCGCAGCAGATGCGTCTCCTGCCTGCAAAAACTCTGATGGAATAGGAAGTGCAGGCGTAGTAGAAGCAGTTTGCGCGACTGCGCCAGCAGCAGAGCCGCCAGCCATGCGAGCAAGCCTTGAGGTCATGCCGGTAAAGCCCAAGGCCGAGAAAGCCTTAACCACGTCATTTGGATCAAATGTTGGGAACTTAGCGTCGTCCAGGTTGATATCAAGCGGCGCATCAGTGCGAATAGTTGCCACCTTACGGGAAAGCAGCGCGTCATCAATATGAGCGCGAAGGTTTTCTCCCACCTTGCCCTTGACCTCGTCAGCGTGGGCAATGACCTGGTCGAGCGAGCCATACTCCACAATCAGAGCAGCAGCTTTCTTGGGGCCAATTCCAGGAACGCCCGGAATGTTGTCGGAAGAATCTCCCTTAAGGCCATAGAAATCTGGGACAAGCTCAGGCGTAATACCTGCATAGAGATCTGCCACAGTCTCTGGCGTCATAATTGAGACGTCAGAGACGCCCTTGCGCGTAGAAACAATCTTGACGTTTTCTGTGGAGAGCTGATACATATCGCGGTCACCCGTGAAGAGCAGCATCTGATAGCCCTCTGCCTCACCGCGGCGGGCAAGGGTACCCAAGATATCGTCGCCCTCCCAGCCTTCAAGCTGGCAGACAGGAACATCCAGCGTCTTGAGCAGCTCCTTGACTATGGGAAACTGTGCGTGCAAAGCAGGATCCATAGGAGGACGCTGAGCCTTGTACTGAGGCAACATATCAATGCGAACCTGTGGTTTTCCCTTATCAAAGGCACAAATGACACCGTCTGGCGAGAAGGACTCAACAAGCTTGATAAACATATTGAAGAAGCCAAACAACGCGCCAGTTGGCGTACCATCTGGAGCTGCCATTGGCTGACGGATTGCATGGAATGCTCGGTGCATGAGCGAGTTTCCGTCAATAACGGCAATGGTTCTACGTGGTTTAGCTGCACCTTCTTTAGTTGATGCAACCTCGTTTTGATCTGTAGTATCAACTGGCATAGTAGTATCAGACATACCTGCTCCTCTTAGTTTTGTGTGCTTCTATTGTACTAAGACTTCCTCTGCTTATGCGCGCCAGAGCCCATGGAAACAAAGCCCACATCTCATTTGGGTGGCGGCTAAAATTTTTTGTAATCGTTATGTTTCTGTTTGCATCCTCGCCACTTTGACTCTTCCAAACGTGCGAAAATAACAACCAACATAACGTGCCCAGCACGCGAGAAAACAGACAAACTGCCAGCATTTACCCACAAGGAGGGGCTGTGGCTCACGACAAAGTTTCTCAGGAATTTGGCTCACTTCTCTTTACCGACGCAGATATGCAAGAACGTCTGCCAAGGCCAACGTACAAGAAACTTCGTAGTGTCATCCAAGACGGCAAACCGCTTGACCTCGACATTGCAAACGAGGTTGCGCATGCCATGAAAGAATGGGCACTTGAAAAAGGTGCTACTCACTTCACGCACTGGTTCCAGCCTCTCACAGGTATTACTTCCGAGAAGCACGACAGCTTTATGACTCCTCAGGGAAACGGCACTATTTTGATGTCCTTCTCGGGAAAAGAACTGGTACAGGGCGAGCCTGACGCATCAAGCTTCCCTTCTGGAGGCCTACGCGCCACTTTTGAGGCTCGCGGTTACACGGTTTGGGATCCTGCAAGCCCAACTTTCATCAAAGATGAAGTCCTCTGCATTCCAACTGCATTTATTTCATACACCGGAGAAGCTCTGGATAAGCGCACTCCTCTGCTTCGCTCCCAGGTTGCCCTAGAGAAGCAGGCCAAGCGCGTTCTTGCACTCTTTGGACAAGAGCCCTCACGCGTTGTCACAAACATTGGACCTGAGCAGGAGTACTTCCTTATCAAAGAGGAAGACTTTGAGCAGCGTCCTGACCTTATTCTTTGTGGTCGTACCCTCTTTGGTTGCGAACCAAGCAAAGGTCAGGAGCTTGACGAGCACTACTTTGGTGCCATTCGTCCAACCGTCAACAACTTCATGAAAGAGCTTGATGACGAGCTCTGGAAGCTGGGTATCCCTGCAAAGACCAAGCATAACGAGGTTGCTCCTTGCCAGCATGAGCTTGCACCTGTCTTTGAGCAGGGCGCACTTGCTATTGACAACAACCTTCTAACCATGGAGAAGCTCAAGCTTCTTGCACCGCATCACGGTCTTGCCTGCCTTGAGCACGAGAAGCCCTTTGAGTACGTCAATGGCTCTGGTAAGCACGACAACTGGTCACTCTCTGCAGACAACGAGAACCTGCTCGAACCTGGCGATAAACCTGGCGAGAACCTTCGCTTCCTGGTCTTCCTTGCGTGCCTTGTTGCCGCTGTTGACTCTCATGCAGACCTTCTGCGCATGTCGGTTGCATCTGCTGGAAACGATCACCGTCTTGGCGCAAACGAGGCTCCACCTGCAATTGTTTCCGTCTTCCTAGGCGCCGCACTTTCTGTAATTGTTGATGATCTTATTACTGGCTCCGATGTCCACGGTGCAAAGCGCACTCGCATGGACCTTGGTGTACCAACACTACCTGCAGTCCTTAGAGACAACACAGACAGAAACCGTACCAGCCCCTTTGCGTTTACTGGTAACAAGTTTGAGTTCCGTATGTGCGGCAGCCAGCAGAACCTCTCTGATCCTAACGTCATTTTGAACACCATTGTTGCCGAGCAGTGTGACCGCTTTGCAAACGATCTCTCAAATGCTTCTGAGGAGAACTTCACTAAGGAAGCCTTGAGCTGGGTTATTGATACCTTCAAGGCTCACGAGCGCATCCTCTTTGAAGGCAATGGCTACTCAGGCGATTGGGAGAAACTTGCTGAGGAGCGCGGCCTTCCAAACCTTCGCACCACCCCTGAGGCACTTCCTGCAATGGTTGCTCCAGAGAACATTGAGCTCTTTGAGCGCTACGGTGTTCTTTCCCAGGCAGAAGCACAAGCTCGCTACGTTGCAAAGGCAGAGCAGTACGCTAAGGTTCTCAACATTGAGGCTCGTACCATGCTGTATATGACGCGCCACATGTATCTGCCTGCCCTCTTTACCTACTCAAGTGATGTTGCCTCTTCAGTTGCTGCTAAGCAGGCTATTGGTATTAAGAGCGCTGCAGAAACAGAGATTGTTGAGAAGCTCACCGCAGGTATTGACGAGATTTACGCAGCTACCAACAGCCTTGATGAGATCAATACCACAGCTCACCAGATGAAGGATCAGCCTCAGGAGCAGTGCGAATACTACTGCAATGAAGTTCTTCCTGCTATGGCCCGCCTCCGTAGCGCCGTTGACTCCATGGAGCTCATCTGCGGACACGACTGGTGGCCAGTTCCTAGCTACAACAAGATGCTCTTCTACGTCTAATTCTTCACTAAGAGCTTCTTGGCGAGAAACCCAGTCTTCTCGCCACTCCATCTATACAGCAAAACGGCTCAGTTTACCTGGGCCGTTTTTTGTATCCAAACTCATAAGATGTGGCAAAGGTTATGCGTTGACCAACTTACTGTATGCAGCATGGACGTCTTCAAGCTTGATGAGATTGCCTTCAGCATCGGTGGGAGCAGGAGCTATCTGCATTGATTCGCTCACTGCTGTCAAATTTAAACGGCTTGCATACCAAGGAGTTGGCGTTCCCTCAATAACTGGCGAGAAGAACGAGTCCATTTCTCCCATGTGCTCAGCAGCGTCTCGTTTAGTAATAAATTCCTGCCATAAATACGCTGAATACGTATGTTTTGACCCCTGACATACAAACGACCTTATCGTAGAGAAATAAGAAACACCTGGCAGAATGACTGAAAGATTATCAAAATCGTCTTTAGTAATTGCCCTATACGCATCGCTCAGCGGACAAACACAAGCCCTATACTTGCCAAATCCTGTGTCTCTAATAGCTTGATAGGTGCTCTCAGAAAATGCGTCAACATTTTCAAACAGACTTTGGATAATTTGAGCGCCTTTATCCAGTCCATACTGACCTAAAAAGAGCGATTCAAACTTCTTGCCCGCATACGTGAGTGCAGGGTCAGGAATAACATACCTTCCACGCAGGCCATCTGTAAGAAGATCGGTCCATTCGCGTGGGCGCTGAATCTTTTTCTCGTTAAGGCGCTCTTGATTTACAAGCAAAACCAATGGATCTGCAGCGTAGGCATACCAGTGTCCAGTAGCGTCAAAAAACTCGGGACGCACGTACTGGTCTGTTGAAGAAACTTCAAACGGCTGACAATATGTGGAAGCCTCAAAATTTTGCATGAGGGCTTCACTTGCCAGGAAAATAACATCGGGTTTCTCAAAACCCCAATCAGTGTCAGATTTAGTATCAGCAGTTTCAGACTCCGCACTCTTACCAGAAGCGTATGTTTGCTTAATAAACTCCTGAATTTCTTCCTCTGTTGCCTCACCCACCGTAACAGGCAGAGAAAACATTCTTGAATATGTCTCTACCAGGGGCTTTACTGCTTCTTTTGAGGTGCAAAGCAGATTGAGAGAGCCTTCTCGTTGTGCAAGTTGAATGAGCGCTCGAGCGTAGCCCGGAACTTTTGAATTGAGCTGTGGAGGAAGAAGTTCCTGCTGAACATAAGAAATTCCTGGGCTTAAAACGTTTGCTACGGTTGCTATTACGGGTGCAGCAACCGCTGAGACAGCCAGGATAATAAATGAGGTTCGTGTAACAGAAGTGGCAGTTGGTGGAGTGATCTTCTCGTCAGGGTCTTTTGGTCCAAAAGTTTTATGCAGCTTCTGGCGCAGACAATCTGGGATAAACTTCACGCTACCTCCTTACCTGCTACTCAGTCCATCTGGTCAAACAAATTTTATCCAAAAAAGGCTTTTAGTCCAATCAGGATAAGCACTACGCCACCGACCATCTCGGCGCGGTCGCCCAAAAGCGAGCCGAGTTTTTTACCAATAAACAAAGCAATGGTGCAGAGGATAGCGGTAATAATGCCAAAGAGTGCCGAGGCAACCAAAATATCTACGCTATGTGCCCTAAAACTTACACCAACAGCAAATGCGTCAATTGCCGTAGCAACAGCTTGAAATACTAGCTTGCCATATGAGAGCGTCGTTGTATCTTGCTGAGCTTCTTCCTGAGCTTCTTCCTCATCTTCTTCAGAAGCATCTTCTTTGAGAGCCTTATAGCCGCTATACAACATGTTTGAACCAATGAAGCCAAGAATGACTAAAGAGACAATGCCTGCGTACTTCTCGATCAACTCTGCTGCAATGCCACCCACAAAATAACCAGCAAGAGGCATGCCAAACTGAAAGAGACCAAAGAAAAGAGGCATACGCATAAGGCGAGAAAACCTATGGTCATCAAAGGCAAAGGTGTTGGAGATAGTGACAGAGAACGCATCTGTTGCAAGCGCCACACCAAGCATTAAAATTTCAAGTAGACCCATGTGTCAGTTCCCAAGTATCATTAACTCTTGTAACACGAAGGAGAAATTTTAACGCCTGAAAGCTGTTTTGGGCTACTCTTATATTGAAAAACTACAAGGAGTCCTATGCCTGCTTTAATAACCCACTATCTGTTTGGCGCAGAGGTGGTTCATGATTTACCGCAAGAGCTTTTTGCAACTGATGCAGAAGTCAATGCATTCCTGCTTGGAAACCAGGGTCCTGATCCCTTCCTAGCACGTCATCTTGCCTGGCCAAACCACTCACTTGCCTGCAATAGACTACATCGTCGTATGCATGCGGGTCATATTGTTGACGCGTTTCTTTCTATTCGCGATGGTGTTTCTCGCCTACCGCAGAGCGACATGCCCGCTGGTCGTGCGTTTGCACTTGGCCTCTTAGCACACTACGCGCTGGATAGAATTGTCCATCCATTTGTGTATTCCCAGCAAGATGCACTGATTGAGGCGGAACCATCTCTCAAAAATGCCTACAGAGAACTCCACCCTATTATCGAGACAGACTTAGACTCATACCTTCTCTGGCACATGCGTCACACCACCGTTGAGACGTTCCCACCAGCTGAGGTGCTTGAAGCAATTGAATCAACCAAGCATGTTGGTGGCGCACTCTTCTCGCAAGTAGCGCTTCAGGTATTTGGCCTTAATGTTGGCGTTGGTGAGTACGAGAAGGCCCTTCAGGATTACGCTCGCATCTACCACACTGTAGAGCGCACTGATCCTAAGTACACTACTAAGCTTCCTGACGTTTTGTATAAAACCGAGAAGTTCATGCGTCCTTCAAACAATTCATACGTTGCCGCGATGGCTCATCGTATTGTTAAGACTGAAGACTTTCCTACGGCAAACCTCAAGCGTCTGCCTTGGAAAGAACCTTACACAGGAGAGATTAAGACTGAAAGCATTCTTGATCTTATGGATGAAGCTCGTGAGTTCTACAAAGAGCTGGTTCAGGCAACTATTTTGGGTCAGAGAATTACTCTGGAAGAGCTGGTTGACGGCATCAATTACATGGGTAAACCTGTTGTAGAAATGGTTGATGACGAGGACTAACTCACATCAAAATACAAATGCATTGAGCATTCAAACACGTAAGCAAAAGGCAACTACCAAGTGAACTGCCTCCCATTTCTTAGACACGAGAAATAGGAGGCAGTTCAAAACACACTTAAGTCAGATAATCTGTCAAAAAGACGTATACATGACGCT
>CAUUUQ010000013.1:0-31795 GCA_963548345.1 uncultured Atopobium sp.
TCTGCAGGGGTTGATGGGTCTGCAGGGGTTGATGGGTCTGCAGGGGTTGATGGGTCTGCAGGGGTCTCGGTATTTGATCTCCAAATTGCATAGAGTGTATAGACCTCATCAGTCTTGCCTGGGAGTGCTTCGGCGGTGGAGTGACCTGGAACGTGCTCTGCATTACGAATGCTTATTGGTGTTGTTAACGTACTAGCTGGAGCAGTAACGTCGTTTTTATTCCTCGAAAAACCAACAAGAGTATAGCCGTCACGAGTGACCTTGGAAGCAGCCCTAACGTTATGCATATTTGCAGGGAGGAAGTCGTTGCGCTCATACATAGTGCTGATGCCGCCCTCGAAATGACCACCGTTAGCATCAATTACGAGTCGATACTGAACATCATCACCATTGTCCTGTGGCTGCCAGACTGCATGGAATGTTTCGACGTTAAGCGTGTCAATCTCACGAGTCTCGCCTGGTGCCATTTCATCGCTACCATCAGCAGTGACCCACTTAACAACGGTGTGTCCGTCTGGGTCAGTAAGACCAGATGGCGCGGTTACCTGTGAACCAGAGTCGCCAACAAACTTTGTGCCATTGAGAGAAACGTCACTTACGAACTGTGTAGCAAATTTGTCGCTAGGTACGTTCTCGCGAGCACCTGGAATGTTGTCCTGCGTGAAGGTGAATGTTGAGGATGTTGGATCGGCGGCTGGTGCAGCAGGAGCCTCAACTGTGGTAGTAGCTGCATCTGATGAAGTCTCAGCAAATACAGGGGTCACTCCAGCAACAAGTGACGAAGTTGCAATAGTTGCTGCTGTTACACAAACAACAATGCGTCTTTTAGTCTCTTCACGAAAAAACTTTGACATACTCATTCCTTTCTCTTAGAGCAAATTTCCTGCTCTTATCTGCTTCCTATGGTTTGTTCTTATCACAAACGCTTATAAACAAATATCAATTCACAAGTTCTTTGCAGCTCTCAATACTATTTTTGCTGATAATTGAGCATTTTTTGACAGCTATTCAACCTTACGATTTATCTATTAATTTAAATTGATTGAAACACTACTCTTAAAGTGTATATAAATCATATTCTATTCATATAAATCTAATATGAAGGATATATGTATTCACCTAATTCACATATTTGTTTAGATAAAAAATAAGTATGTCTATCAGTTATGTATTTAGATGGATATTTTTACAACCTAAGAACACCTTATATAAATACTGATATAAGCCCCAAAAATATTTCCGTCTTTTTGACAAAACGGTTAAATCACACGGGTTTCTCGCCAAAGGGTTAAAGAAAGAAGGCAAAATCAGCGCAATTAAATTTTTAGCATTCTTTTGCAAGGAGCCACATGACCAAGATTCCAGAGGGCTACCGTTCAAGCCTTTCGCTTTACGATACTCAGAAAGCAATTGAGCAGGTCAAGAACGTGTTTCTGACCAAGCTGTGCGCTGCGCTGAAGCTGTCGCGCGTCACTGCTCCGCTGATTGTTGACCCGCTTACGGGCATGAACGATAACCTCAATGGTGTCGAGCATCCAGTTGCCTTTGACCTGCCAAACGTTGGCAAGAACGCCGAAGTAGTTCAGTCGCTCGCAAAGTGGAAGCGCTATGCGCTCTGGCGCTACAACTTTGCCGTTGGTCGTGGCCTGGTCTGCGACATGAATGCTATCCGTCGCGACGAACAGCCCGATAACCTGCACTCCATTTACGTGGACCAGTGGGACTGGGAGCGCATCATCACGCAGGACGAGCGCAGTACCGATACGCTGGAAGACGCCGTTTGTCGCATTGTTGAGGCAATCTGTGGCACACTCGACGAGCTCAAGTGGCACTATCCACAGCTCAACACGCAGCTTAGCCGTGAGGTCACCTTTGTAACCTCACAGGAGCTGGAGGACCTCTACCCTACCCAGACGCCTAAGCAGCGAGAAGATCTGTTTGTTCGCGAGCATCCAACTACGTTTATCGTGGGTATTGGCGGCGCTCTAAACTCCGGACAGCCTCACGACTTCAGGTCTCCCGACTACGACGACTGGTCACTCAACGGTGACCTGTTGTTCTGGGATGAGACCCTGGACTCTGCGATTGAGATTAGCAGTATGGGCATTCGCGTTGACGCTGAGGCGCTTAAGTCGCAGCTGGCAATCGCTGGATGCGAAAACCGCCTCGAACTGCCATTCCACAAGATGCTCATTGATGGCGAGCTGCCCTTTACCATTGGCGGCGGCATTGGCCAAAGTCGTCTTTGCATGCTGCTGCTAGAAAAAGCGCACGTCGGAGAGGTGCAGGCATCTATCTGGGACAAGCAGACTGAAGACCGCTGTGCAGAAGCAGGTGTTTCTCTGCTCTAAGCAGCGGACCTGAACACGCAAAGCGGATTTACATCACGTGTCACTAAACGCTCGTAGCCGCCCTCAAAACTAAAAACATTTTGGTGTTTCTCCTGTTAACGCTACAATAGTAAGCCAGTGTAATTAAAAGCCGCTGAGTCTAACTGGCGATTTAAGGAGCGACTCTATGAATTGCCCCAACTGCGGAGCTGAAATTAGCAAGCACGCAAAGTTCTGTTCCAACTGCGGACAGATGCTTTCTGACGTCGCGGACGCCGCAAACGTTGCAGACGCCGCAGACGTCGAGAAACCCGATGCGCTCGCCGAGTCCACAGAACCCGCACCAGAAACCGCACCCGACAACTCCACCACAGCCACCGAGGTTATCGCACCAGCAGAAGCTGATGAGCCAGCTGAAACCGTAACTGATCCAGATGCAACTGTCCTGGCAGAGTATCCAGTCGATGACGAAGACACAACTGCTGCAGAAACCTCACTCCTAGAGGTATCGGCAGATGACTCCTACATCACCCCAGATGAGGCGCCTACCGCTGTCACCGACTCGGACGCCGTTGCAGACGCTGACGCAGATGCTGACGCAGACCCTACCGTAATCGCAAACTCCAACGCTAGTGACGAGGAGCCCACAACCTTCATTAATGACCCAGATCGCATCGACGTCTTCACCTCTGACGACGTAGATTCAACTGCTATTTCGCACTTCGACCCGTCGCAGTTCACCGTTGTTTCAAGCGGACCTAGTTCCGTTGAGCGCAAGCAAACCAAGGACAGCTCGGACACACTCCGCAAAGTGGCATTTGGCCTGCTTGCGGCTGTTCTGGTTGTGGGTGTACTGGCCATTGCTTGGGTCATTCAGTCCCACCAAGACGACGCAGCCAAGCGCAGCGCCGTCCAGCAGCGCATTGCAACCTATCAGGAGCAGATTGAGAGCGTTGGCGTTGATCCTCGCAGTGACAGCAGTCGTGTTGAACTTCTTAACCAGTATGAGAAACTCAACGAAATCCAAGAGCAGATTCAAACTGACCAAAAGAACGGCCAGTTCCACCTTCCTAACGGCACCGATGATTCGGGAGTCAACATTCTAAACAGCACAATCTCTGATCGACAGAAGAGCATTCGCGACTGGTTTGAGGCTGACTACAAGCGCAGACTAACCGCAAACAGCTTCAACGACACAGATACCGCAAATACTATGGATCAAAAGTCTGTAGCAAATAAGCTTGTTGAGCTGCAAGCTCTTCTCGGAGATATTGAACACGAAAAAGTAATCTGGGGCGACGATACTGGCAACAATTCAACCTATGATTCATACCACTCTCGCGTATCTGACCAGATAAAGAAGGGTGAAACTCTTAAATCTGGCGTGGCCGAGAAGACCAAAAAAGAGCAAGAGCAGAAGGATAAAGACAAGAAATCCGAGGAAGACCGCAAGAAAGCTCAAAAGTGGGTTGGCACTTACAGCGGCACCGGCACTGACGGTAAGTCCATGGAGGTTGTCATCCAGAAGGACGGCACGGTCATCTGGCGCATCGGCGGTCAGCCTGAGGTTCGTGGCACCTGGACCGGTGACGAGTCAAAGCTTGAGCTTGACTTCAACGGCCAGGTCAGTGGCAGAAGTGAGCCGTTCACCCTCTCTTCCACCAACGGTGGTAGAACCGTAACCATCAGCTCTCAGAGCAGTACTTGGAATACTGACACACTTTCTAGGAAGTAACGCTGACTAGAAAAAACCGCACGTTACAGATACAAAATAAGGCGAGAAGACCGATCGATCTTCTCGCCATTTGTTTGCGTAAAATGAGCGTTACTCTATACGCCAAACTCCTACGCGCCAAGTGCGCGCTGTCCAAGCACCAAAGCACCTAGAATGCCCTGGTTTCCCTCGCAACCTCCAGGAACAACATAATTCTGTATGTCCTCTATCTCTGGAGTGTTGATGTAGCCGTTGAGGTACGCAACAAGTTTCTGATGGATAAGCGGGAACAGTTGCTTCTGCTCCATGACGCCTCCGCCCAAAATAATGCGCTGAGGTGAGTAGCACATTACATATGTGGAGAGGGCTTTTGCAAGGTAGGCAGCCTCAAGCTCCCATACCTCGTCTTTCTCGGTAAGCTCAACAGCTGGAAGTCCCCAGCGCTCTTGAATAGCAGGACCTGATGCCAGCCCCTCAAGGCAGTTCTGGTGATAGGGACACTTAGTTTGCTGCCAAGAATCGTTTGCCTCACGTTCAACAAGGATATGACCAGCCTCGGGATGGAGCATACCGTGCTGGAGTTTTCCTTCAAGCAGCACGCCGGCGCCAATTCCAGTTCCTACGGTCAGGTAGACAACGTTATCAAGGCCGCGAGCTGCGCCAAAAACTGCTTCTCCTAAACAAGCTGCATTAACATCAGTGTCGTATCCAACAGGGACGTTCAGTCCATCCTTCAACGCCTGCAACAGATTGAAGTTGCGCCAACCTTGCTTAGGAGTCGAGAGAATCTTTCCGTAGCTAGGCAGGTCAGGATTGACTCCCGTGGGGCCAAATGCGCCAACACCTAGAGCCTGAATAGAGCGAGCTTTGAACCAGTCCACAATCTTTGGCAAAACAGACTCTGGCGCTGTCGTGGGAAAGACCTCGCGCTCACAAATTTTTCCGTCTGGTGTACCCGTGGCAAGAACAATCTTTGTTCCGCCAAACTCAATACCACCAAGAAGCGTCTCTGCACACATGTTTTTCTCGCCAGTTACTTGTCAAGAAGCTTCTCATACACGTCAATAAAGTCCTCAGCAATAATGCGGAAAGACTCGGCCTGCATAAGCTGGTCCTCAGCGTGGAGCAAGATGAGCGAGAACTCAACATTGCTGTTATCAATTGCGGACTGCTGCAGCATGTTCAGATGCGTGCTATGACCCTCATTAAAGATCTCTGTACCAGCAAGAATATCTGCACGCGCACCTTCAATATCGCCCGTTTTTGCCTTTTGGATAGCGCCAATATACATTGACTTTGCTGTTCCAACGGTAGCAATAATCTCAAAGGCTGCTTCTTGCGTAGCAGTCATGCCGTCTTCTAAATCCATTTTTACCCCATACTCTTTTCTTGGGCACCTGGGAGCTCAGGAAATCTTTTACCGCTTATTTAATAAGCTCAAGTGCGTCGTCAAGGATTTTTGCAGCGTTCATCCTGCCGTAATCAACCATAGGAATAACAGCTACAGGAGTAGATCCTGCTGCAGCCTCAACGTCTGCCTTTGCATACGCAATCTGAGGTCCAAGCAAAAAGACGTCTGCGCCATCGATAAGCTCAAGTGCCTTATTAAGAGGATTTGCAATAATCTCTGCATCCAAACCACGAGAAGCAGCCTCTTTCTGAAGCTTCTGAACAAGCAGACTCGTGGACATTCCGGCGTTGCAAGCAAGTAAGATTTTCATGTGATCTCCTTTTGATGAGCCAGCCACCGAATACGATGGCTGGCTTCAAGTGATACTCAGATTATAAGCTTACAAACTACTCTGCATCCTGAGCGTTCTCTGCAAGAGCCTCAGCCTGCTTGGCCTGTGCGCGCTCGGAGATCTTCATGAATGGCAGGTAAATTGCCATGGCGAGAAGAACCTCGATGACCTGCCAGATAACGGCACGAATGTCGCCACCGGTTGCCAGCCAACCACTCAGGAAGACTGGGGTGGTCCAAGGAACCATTGCAACGCAAGGGTTAATCCAACCAAGGTTGGTGAACAGGTAGGTCAGGCCGATGAACAAATCTGGAACAAGAACAAATGGAATCATCAAAGGAAGGTTAAAGACGATTGGGTAACCGTAAATAACTGGCTCGTTGATGTTGAAGATACCTGGAAGAAGAGAAAGTGCTGCAACATCTTTGGAAGCCTTGTTCTTAGAGAAGACAAAGGTGTCAAGAAGCAGCATCAGAGTACAACCAGAACCGCCGATCAGCGCAAAGGTGTTGATGATCTGCATGTTCATGTAGTGGTCCTGAGGAATTGGCTGACCAGCTGCAAAAGTTGCCATGTTATCAACAATAAGCATGGTCAGGATTGGCTCAATCAGAACACCAGAGATGGTGGACTGGTGAATGCCAAGGCAGAAGAGCAGGTTTGCAAAGGTGTAGATGATGATGACTGCAAATGGACCAGCGTTCATGAGGCCCTTCAGTGGGGCGGAAATGCTTGTTGCAATGATGGTCATAAGATCGGTACCAGCACAAACTGCAAGAAGAGCAGAAGCAATACCAAAGACGGTCAGGGTCAACATCATTGGAATCATGGTGTTAAAAGAATCTGCAACCGCTGGTGGAACGCCCTCACCAAGGCTGACCTTCAGCTGCTTAACGCTGGAGAGCTTAATGAAGATAGTGGTAGAAAGCAGGCCAATGATGATTGCACCAAAGAGGCCGTTAGTACCGGTGAAGGAAGTGGAGAAAGCACCAGTTACATCAACGCCAGTAACTGCATAGCCGGTTGGCAGAAGCTTAGCAACATCAGCCACAGGAAGTGCAACTCCTGCAGCTGCTGCATCAGCGGCGTTTGCTGCATGAAGAACAGCGCCTGCAGTAGCAACAATGCTCTGAGGCATCATGATGATAAGTGCAGCAATACCAATAACAACGCAAGAGATTGCGTTTTCAAAACGCTTGTTACGAGCGAGGCAATAACCAATAATGCCTGCAAGAATAACTGCCGAGAAACTCAGAGTGCCCTGAGCAATTGCTGCGCCCCAAACCTTGAAATTAGCCAAGGTAACTGGATCATTTGCAAAGATGAGTGGGAACAGAACGTTGTTGATCAGTACTGCAATACCAGCCAAAATATAAATTGGGCTGACAGTTGCAAATGCATCGCGCAGGCTCCTCAAGTGAACTTGATTACCTACTTTTGCAGAAACTTCTGCAAATTTATCTAGAAACGATGCTTGGCCATTATCTTTTGCCATGAGCAAACTCCTTTCACGAGTTTCTAGTCAACTATATGTGTAGTGGCAACCTGCCTAAGCCACTCAGCTGATTTCTTAAGACGGCGGTTGTAGTTATCTTCCAGGTCAACCTCAACAAAGCCATAACGGTTCTTGAAAGCATTTGCCCAAGACCAGTTATCGATGATGGCCCAGTAGTGATAACCACGGCATTTTGCGCCGTCCTGAATTGCACGAGCAATCCACTCAAGATGACGACGGACAAAATCAACACGGTAGTCGTCCTGAATTACGCCGTTTTCGTCTTTCTTAAGATCTTCTCGCTCTACGCCCATGCCATTCTCGGAAACAAACCACTCAAGCTCTGGATACTCATCGCGAACCTTCATGGCAAAGTCGTAAAGACCCTGTGGGTAAATCTCCCAGCCACGGGATACATTCATCTCTGCTTCTGGCCAGATATATGGATCAGCAAAGTTTGGAATGCCATTCTCGTCAGTATCTTTTGCAGGAGCTTGAATACGCTCTGGGTGGTAATAATTGCAACCCAGCCAATCCACAACGCCGTCGGCAAGAATAAGCTTGTCCTCAGGGCGAATAGGCAGGTCAACACCACGGGTCTGCAGCGTATCAATGACATCCTGTGGAAGCTCTCCCTTAGTTACCAGGTCAAGCCACCAGCGAATGTTGACGCCGTCGGTCATGCGTAGTGCCTCAAGATCTGCCTCAGATGGATTCTCTTTGGTATATGGTGGTGCAAAGCAGTTGATGAGGCCAATGCGAGAGTCCTCAAGCATAAAACCTGCTGCTTTTGCACGGCGATACTCGCGCACGCCAAGTGCGTGGGCAAGTGAAATGTTGTACTGAACTGCACGAGCACGCGAATAATTCTTAACAAAGGGGTACCAGCCACCAAGTGTGTAGCGGACCTCTGGCTCAACAATTGGCTCGTTAAAGGTAAACCAATAACGAATCTCTTTTCCAAACGTTTCAAAAGCAATACGTGCGTAATGCGCGTATGCCTCAACAACCTCACGAGACTCCCAGCCACCGCGGTTGAAAAGGTATTCAGGCATGTCAAAGTGATAGAGATTTACAAAAATCTCAATACCAACCTTCTTAGCAACAGCAAAAAGGTGGTGGTAGTACTTCTCGCCCTCTGGATTAAGGTTGCCGTTAATGTCCAACAAACGGCTCCACTGAATAGAAGTGCGAATGGAATCCAAGCCAAGAGACTTGAGAAGCTGAAGATCGTCTTCCATTCTTTCTGTAAAGTCATTTCCAGCGTAGGAACCAACGCGGTTGTGGAATGCATGAATGTCCAGGTTAGACCAGGTGTCCCAAAGGTTTGGCAGCTTTCCGCCGTCGTGCCATTTACCCTCGGTCTGTGGACCAGACATTGCCCCACCAAAGAAGAAATTCTCAGGCAACTGATACGACATGCCTATCCTTTCTCAAAAGTATCTAAACCTGACATGTCAACTTTATAAAATAGATATGTTAGGTTTTCTATGTAGTATACTAATGCAAATCAGATAGAATGCAAAGTAAAAAATTTTGCTACCTGAGGAGGTGTCATGAATAAGTACGACTTGATTGTTCAGGATCTTAAAACTGATATTACTATAGGCACATATCCTGCTTATTCTCGCCTGCCTTCTGTTGCTCAGCTCTGCGAACACTATGAAGTGAGCAAAATTACCATTAATAAGGCACTAGAAGTTCTTGAGCAGCAAGGACTTATCTTCAGGCGAAAAGGCTCCGGCACTTTTGTCAAAAAGCTGGAAGAAGGAACACAAATTAAGCCAAGTAAAGAAATCTCCGGTCAAATGGAAGGTTTCATGGCTGAACACGCTGCCCGAGGCGAGCGCGTTAAATCAAAGGTCTATACCTTTGAAGTTGAGCGTCCTTCTGAATACATTGCTAAAGCTCTTGATATTACTACCGAAGATTTTGTATACAGAATTGTGCGCGTCAGGCTTGTTGAAGGGACTGCGCAGGTCATCGAGTATACCTACATGCCCATTAGCCTAATTCCCAATCTTAAAATGACCCATCTAGAGCACTCAATTTACAACTACATTGAAGACGATATTGGACTTAGAATTGCTAATGCACACCGTGTTATTAGGGCAGTCATGCCTACTGAGGTTGAGGCTTCGAGGCTAGAAATTAGCACGGGCGACCCCCTCCTGGAGGTTGAGCAAATCGGTTATATCGACGATGGTCGTGCGTTTGAATATTCCATCTCGCGACATGCACATGGCTATGAGTTCATGACCATTTCTATGCACTAAATCCCAGCATAATGACACAAAAATGGCGAGAAGACCGATTGATCTTCTCGCCATTTGTGTAAATGAATGAGCTTGCGGAACGCAACACATGGAGCAACGCAGCTTGGTTTCCGCTCGACGACTACTCGCCCAGGATAACGTGACTGAACTCGCCGTCCTCGTAGATTCCGCAGCTGTGAGTGCCGTCCTTTGGAATACCTACAGAACCTGGGTTGAACACGGTGACCTCTGGGTGGTCAGCGCTCTGCATGTTCACTTTTCTGTGAGTGTGGCCGTACACAAACGCGTCCATACTTGGCGTCTGAGGCCATTTATCAACGCTGTTGTGAATGCCAGGGCCAAAGACGTGACCGTGGGTAAAGAAGATAGTGAACTGCTTACCTGTCTTTGGGTCCTTATCAAACAAGATGTTGTAATCAGCCATGCAGGGGAAGTCCAGAACCATCTGGTCAACCTCTGCCTCGCAATTTCCGCGGACCGCAATGACCTTATCGGAAATGCTGTTCAACATCTCAATGACGCGCTTTGGTGCATAATCTGCAGGAAGATCGTTGCGAGGTCCATGATAGAGCAGGTCTCCAAGAAGCAAAACGTACTTTGGCTGCTCCTCCTCAATGACCTGCATGAGCTTCTCGCAATAGTCGGCAGCGCCGTGAATATCTGAAGCAATTACAACCTTCATCAACGTATCCTCTCTATACGTGTTTCTACACGTAGCCTCATACGCGTGTATCAATAAATTATTTTATGGTATTGATGGCGTCCAACCAGTTACAAGCGCCGGCGATTCGGTCACCGTGCAAATGCCTGCTTAGAACCTACCAGTCATCCTTGCGTCAGGATCAGCCTCGGAAACACGCTGACGAAGATCTACAATAGCCGCAGGTATCTCGTCTGTGTTGTACGGCGTCATCTGGTACACCCAGTTAATCCAGTTACGATACAGCAAGTTGGCATGTGCGCGCCAGGTAAACAGCGGCTGCTTTTCTGGATCGTTATCCGGGAAGTAGTTCTCTGGCAGGCGAATAGGCAGACCCTTGTGGAAGTCGCGCCAATACTCCTCTGCAAGCGTATCGCGGTCATATTCAAAATGACCGGTTACAAAAATCTCGTGAAAGTCTCTGGTGGCGAGAAGTGCAGGACCGCTGGTAAATCCCTCAGAAAGCACCGCAAGTTCAGGATGATCCACCAGAGCTGATGTCTCAATCGCAGCATGACGAGAATGCGGCATGTAATGTACCTCGTCAAATCCATTGGTGAGGAAGCAATACTCATCGCATAAACGCTGTGGGAAAATACCAAACAGCTTAGCACCCAGCATTTTCTTAGGAATATCGTGTAAGTAATACAGGCCAGCTAGTGCGCCCCAACACAGGTACATGGTAGAAAAGACATGCTCCTGAGACCAATCAACAATGCGACAGAATTCATCCCAGTAATCAACGTCCTCGTATTTAAGGTCCTCAATAGGAGCGCCAGTAACAATCAAACCGTCATAGTTTTTATCTTTGAAGTCATCAAAAGTTGAATAAAACGTAACCAGATGGTCCGCAGCGGTGTTTTTAGATTCATGCGAAGAGATACGCATAAAGTCACACGTAACCTGTATAGGAGACTTTGAAATCAAGCGGAGAATCTGTGTCTCGGTCTGAATTTTCTTAGGCATTAAATTCAAAATTGCCAGGCGCAGCGGGCGAATCTCCTGGTGTTCTGCAACTTCTTCCTCAAGCGCAAAAATACGCTCTTCTTGCAGCGTCTTCTTAGCTGGTAAACCATCTGGAATATTAATAGGCATGGCAACTTCCTTTAGCTAATCGTTGCACATAAGTATACTTGTTTGTATGGAAATAACTTTTGCCGAGCTCGGGCTAAACGAGCAAATTCTGGCAGGCGTAGCAACACTTGGGTTCAGCGCGCCTACTCCCGTGCAGGCCGCGGCAATTCCCGCCGTCCTGGCGGGCAAAGATGTTGTTGCGTCTGCGCAAACGGGAACAGGTAAAACTGCAGCGTTTATGTTGCCTACGCTGCAGCGCATTGCTGTCGAGAAACCCCATGAGGCCGAGAACCCCGACGCCAAGGAGCGCGACGCAGCCGCTGGGCCCAACGCGAGTGCCAAGCGTAACGCCAAGCGTGGTGACACCAAACGCGGCGGCGTCAAACGAAACGCCTATCCCCGCGCGCTCATCATCACCCCAACACGAGAGCTTGCGGCCCAAATTGACGATGTTGCCAAGAGCGTTTGCGCATCCACCGGTCAGCAGGCCGTCATTGTTACTGGTGGTGCTCGCTACAAGCACCAGATAACCGCACTGCAAAAAGGTTGCGATGTGCTGGTGGCAACACCTGGCCGCCTGATAGATCTTCTCGACAAGAAGCACACAAGCCTTGAGAACATCCGGGTACTGGTGCTCGACGAAGCGGATCGTATGCTTGACATGGGATTTTGGCCAAGCGTTCGCCGCATTATGGAGCAGCTACCCAAGGCGCACCAAACGCTGCTTTTCTCGGCAACGCTCCCCGCATCAATCACATCGACTATAGACGCGCTGCTTAAAGATCCAGAGCGCATTGAGATTGCAAGAACCGGACAGACTGCGGCAACAATCGAGCAACATTTATGCTCGGTCACTCAGGGACAAAAACCGCAGCTCTTAAAGGCGCTTATCGACTCGTTTGATCCTGCGCCAGAGCGTGTGTTGGTGTTCTGTAGGACAAAGTCGCGCGTTGACAGCATTTACAAAAACCTCAAAACCGCAGGTCTAAAGGTTGATGTTATGCACGCGGACCGTCCGCAAAAGGCTCGCGCAAGAGCACTGGAGCGATTCCGCAGCGGCGCTATTCAGGTTCTTGTTGCAACCGATGTCATGAGCCGCGGCATTGATATCCAGGGCATTGACGCGGTCATTAACTTTGACGTACCGCTTGACCCCGAGGATTATGTTCACCGTATTGGCCGAACAGGCCGTGCAGGAGCCGCAGGTCAGGCGTTCACTTTCATGGGACCAGACGAAGTCACGCCGCTTAGAGAAATTGAATACTTTACAAAAGCGCTCATTCCTTCATGGGATCTATCTGGCTTTTCTTACGATACTGGACGCATTATGCTTCAGGATTCCCGTTCTACCACCAAAACCACGCGTTCGATGTTCTCGGGCTCAAGGTCAAGAGGCAAAGGATTTGGATTTGGCGGCAGATATGGCCGACACACGTAATCTATAATCAGATGCAGTCAGCTCATACAGTAAAGGAATAAAACATGGGTCCTTTTAGTAACGTTGGTGTAATTTTTGCTCTTGGAGCTGCAATTTTACACGTGGTCGTATTTTATCTAGAGTCATTTGCCTGGACTTCCGACGGCGCGCTCAAGGCCTTTAACATGACAAAAGAAGAAGCAGAAAATACTCAAGAAATGGCTTTTAATCAGGGATTTTACAATCTTTTTCTTGCCATTGAGGTCTTCGTAGGCGTCTTCTTGATGGCCACCAGAAATCCAGCAGGTAAAGTGCTTGTCACCTTTGCTGTTTGTTCAATGGAATTTGCCGCAATTCTTCTCTTTGTGACTTCTCCCGACAAACGCTCTGCAGCTATCAAGCAGGCAATATTCCCTCTTATGGCTCTCTGCAATTTTTTTATGTAACTTTTTGAACATCGACGCTGGGCACATACAAGCACCCGGCCTTTTGTAAGCACTTCTCGCGAGAAGGACCATCATGAAGCAACTCCGCCCTTATCCACAGGTTATTGTCACCAAGAAAGCAGCTCGCGCGCTTGCGGGCGGACATCCTTGGGTCTTTGAGGGCGAGGTCATTCGTGTAGAGCCGTCTCCAGAAAGCGGCAAGCATGCTCAAAATGGTTGCATTGTTGATGTCTTTGAAGAGAACGGTACCTACCAGGGAACCGGTCTTCTGTCAGAATTGAGCAAGATTCGCGTCAGAATTGTGACAAGAAACGCCAACGATAGGCTTAACGAAGCGTTTTGGAGTCGTAAGATTAGCTGGGCGTGGGAGCACCGTAAGACCACTATGGGAAACCGCGCTCTACCAGGCACTGAGCCCGATACCAATTGCTGCCGCGTTATCTTCTCGGAGGCCGATGGTTTTCCTGGCTTAATCGTTGACCGCTACGAGAATGTGCTTGTTGCGCAGGTTGGAACCGTTGGCATGGAGCGTCTGCGTGATGCTATCTATCCACTTCTACTTGAAGTTTTCTCTGCAGACAGCCAGGTAATTGATGGCATTTATGAGAGAAATGACTCTCCCTCTCGCCTTAAAGAGGGACTTTCGCAATATAAAGGCTGGTGGACAGGCTCTTCACCGGACAAGAATAGCTTGATTGCAGAAAGCCTCCTTTCCCTGCCTTCAACTCACGTTCTTGCAACCGAAAACGGACTTAAATTTAATCTTGACCTGGAGAACAGCCAAAAAACCGGCTTTTTCTTAGATCAAAAATATAACCGTCGAGCAGTTCGTCAGCTTGCACAAGGTCGCCGTGTACTGGATTGCTTCTGCCACGTTGGTCCTTTTGGCCTTAACGCTGCAGCTGGAGGAGCAGAATTTGTCCGCTGCGTAGACGTCAGCCAGACCGCCATTGACCTTGCGCGCCAAAATGCAGAGCTCAACGGCTTGGCAGACCACATGGACTTTGCCTGCGAAAACGTTCTTGAATATCTGCCAAAGTTAGCTCAAGACCGCGCTCAACTCAAAGCAGAGGGAGGTCCGTTTGACCTCATCATTCTGGATCCACCCGCATTCACTAAGACACGAGACAAAGTTCGCAGCGCCATGCGTGGCTATAAGGAAATCAACGCTTCGGCCATGAAGCTACTGCCCCGAGGTGGCTACCTGGCAACTTGTTCCTGCTCACACTTCATGACCAGAGATCTTCTCGCCCAGGCAATTGCTGAGGCAGCTCACCATACCAACGTGCAGCTCAAACAAATTGAAGAGCGCCAGCAAGCTCCTGACCACCCAATTCTTTGGGGTGTACCTGAGAGCCACTACCTTGATTTCTTCATTTTCCAGGTGGTTTAAAAACCTACAGTCCATTCTTCAAAGAACATTTTATGAGATTTATTCCATATTATGATATAATACTCTTATAATTTATTTTACTAATTTATAAGAGTATTTATGGCATACTTTGGAGGCTCTTATGACTGAGACGGATGTCAGGGATTTATCTAAACAGGCAACCTTGAGCAAATACCAGCCCTACTTAGCCTATGGGTTATTAGCCTTTATTGGCGGTTTTGCTGGTCTTCATACATTTTATAGAACGGGTAAAGTTTCATTTTTTAGAGCTGCATTATCTGGCTGCTTTCTTTATTTTCTCGTTTCTTACAACTATTGGTATCTCTATGCTCTCCTCGTGCTTATAAATTCTTTTATCACACTTTCCATAGTCTTTAATAAGAATGTGACTGTTCAAAATATCCAAAGAGACGCAGTTCAGGCTCAGGACGCTGAAAGTAATGACAAATTGATTTTGATTACAATCTCTGTATTTGTATTATTTCTATTAGTAAGCGCGTCTCTATCTTTTGTATTCAGTATCTCAATGGCCATAAAGCTCATTCTTGTAATAATCTTCATTGGTCTGGAAGCTTTGCTGATAAACGCTACTGGAATCAAAATTTCTTTTAAATAGTTCTTCCAGACTTCTTATTTTTCCAAACTTTTGCTTTTACGGCGCTCTTTAAAGAACGCTTTAAGCTGGGCAGATGCTTCGTCTGCTAATACTCCGCCTGAGACTGCAAACTCGTGATTAAGTCTTGGATCACCGCTCACGTCAAACAACGTGCCCGTTGCACCGCCCTTGGGGTCAAACGCGCCAAACACGCATCGATCAATACGAGCATTGACCATCAGCCCTGCGCACATCAAACAAGGTTCCAGCGTCACGTACACCGTACAGCCCGAAAGTCTCCAGCGGCCAAGCTTTTTTGAAGCCTCTTGCATGGCGAGAAACTCAGCGTGCGCAGAAGGGTCGTTATCAATCTCACGGCGATTATGTGCAACGGCAATAACCTCTCCATCGCACACCACAACTGCTCCGATTGGCACTTCTCCTATCTGCGCTGCAAGTTCTGCCTGCTCAAGAGCAAGTCTCATGTATTTCTGGTCAAGAGCAGCTTGTGGGGTCAAAGGCTCTTGTGCTTCGTCACTCATAGCTGCTCCTCTCTTGTCTGGTTACTGTCGTAAATCTTACGGAGTTCCGTCTCGGCTCTGACGCAAATCCGTCGCGAATCTGTCACGAACCTGACGCATATTTGTCTTCGCTCAATTATGAAGCAAAACCTAACTTACCAAATCCCCTACTCGCAAAAAACTGAATTATGCGGTAGGATATTACCGCTTTGGAGAGGTGGCAGAGTGGTTGAATGCGGCGGTCTTGAAAACCGTTGAGCGGTGTCCCCGTTCCGAGGGTTCGAATCCCTCCCTCTCCGCCATTTTTTTGGCGGACCTCAACTTAACGTTTTACCTTCAGAACTTCCATTCCATCCCACGTCATTTCTAGCTCAACGTTCTTCTCGCCAGTGTGTGGACGAGCATTCCATTTACCAAAAGACTCGTTAGCAAGTTAAAAGCTTTAATTAAAAACGCCTTAGATTTTTACTTTTGGGTATAATTAACCTGTCCAAATGGATGGCTGACACAGGATTGTCAGTGATTGAAAGGATTTAGCATGATTATTGCCGCAGTTGTAGTTATTGTCCTTCTGGTTTTCTGGGCCATTAGCATTCACAACAACATCATTCGCGCAAGCAACAGGTGCGACAACGCTTGGGCAGCTATCGATACGCAGCTTCAGCGTCGTAACGATCTGATCCCTAACCTGGTCAACACCGTTAAGGGTTACGCAGCTCATGAGTCTAAGACTTTTGAGGCAGTTACTTCTGCTCGCGCTGCAGTCGCAAACGCTCGCACTCCTGAAGAGAAGATGCAGGCTTCCGGCACTCTTTCCAATGCTCTGACCAACCTGTTTGCTGTTGTTGAGAACTACCCAGAGCTCAAGGCTAACCAGAACTTCCTGGAGCTCCAGGCAGAGCTTACTGACACCGAGAACCGCCTCAGCTATGCTCGCTTGAGCTACAACGATGTTGTCATGAACTACAACAACATCATCGCTGTTTTCCCAAACAACCTTCTTGCTGGTGGACGTTCCCCACGTACAAGCTTCCAGGTTACCGACGAGTCCGCTCGTCAGGCACCAAACGTACAGTTCTAAGAGCTGTTTCGTTTACACTTTGTACCAGTACAACCCGGTATCTGCATTCCCGCAGGTACCGGGCTTTTTTGTGCGCCACGTTACCTCGCGGATTAAGCTGGCTGTTCGCTGGCCGCGCGCTGACCGTGCGCCGCTCGTACGCCGTTTAACCGTTGTCCGCGTACTTCTCGTACGCCGGTTACAACCAAATCCGAACAGCTAGATTATGTGAAGAGTCTTTACAGCCTCGCAGAAAAATCGTTAAAATAGTTACATCTGTGAATTGCCCTCGCAAGCACAATTCACGTTCTATTGGATGAAGAGAAAGGTCAGCATGAAACCTCGACCTCACAGTCGCTGACCTCTTGCGGTGTGCCGATTTGCACCGTGAGGGGTGAAATCGCAATGCAGTCCCCGTGGCAATTACGCGGAGTTTCTCGCCAATGCCACGCTTTAGTCTTCGGACGCATGTAAGGAGCACACATGATTTATCTTTCCCAGTTAATGGGTAATCCGGTTCTAGATTCAGAAGGCGAGAAGATCGGTTCTGTCTCTGACCTTGGAATTGCTACCGGAGAAGTTTTTCCTCGCATTACTTCCCTTGCTTTTATGGGCCCTGGCCGCACGCCAATGATGATTTCTTGGCGCAAGTATGTTGATACCTACGATGAGGACGTCATCAGGCTCAAGGTACCTTCAACTGAGATTCGTTTCTCGTACCTGCAGCCTAACGAAGTCCTTCTGGCCCGAGATATTCTCAACAAGCAGATCGTTGATACGCGCGGCATTCGCGTTGTCCGCGTAAACGACCTCAAGCTTTCCGATACCAGCTCAACGCAGCTTCGCCTTCTGGGCGCAGAGGTTGGCGCACGTGGTCTGCTGCGCAGCCTTTCTCCCCATCTAGAGCACCTGGTCACCCGCATTGCGCGCGCTATGGGCCACCCCATGCAAGAGCGCATCATTGCGTGGAGTTACATGGACCTGGTTGAGCGCGACCTCTCCAACGTCAAGCTCTCCGTTTCCCACAAAACGCTGGACGAGCTGCACCCTGCTGATGTTGCTGACATCATCGAACGCCTGGACTCTCGCCTGCGTAGTCAGGTATTTGCCCAGCTTGATGACGAACAGCGCGCCGGCGCAATGGCAGAGTTCAACGACGACGCCATGGCAGTTGAGCTCATCGGTGGCCTGAACGAAAAAGAAGCATCTCGCATCCTGTCCGAGATGGACCCAGACGACGCGGCCGAGCTTGTCTCCGAGCTGAGCTATGACCGTGCCGAGAAACTCCTGCGCTTGATGGGCGTTAAGGAGCAGCGCGCAATTAGGCAGCTGCTGGGATATCGCGAGTACACCGCTGGCCGTATTATGACGTCCGAAGCGCTTTCTGTTCCTGAGGATCAGACCGTTGCGTACGCCTTTGATCGCCTGCGTAATCTGGACGAAGACTTTGAGACCGTCCGCTATCTCTACCTTACTGACGAGGATGGCCGCCTGTCCGGAACCGTTACGCTGAACCGCCTGATTGTCTCCGAGCCAGAAACTCGTCTGGAGGAGATTGCTAATAAGAACCTGGTTACCGCCTCGCCAGAGGACGATCAGGAAGACGTTGCTCGAAACATTGCAAAATACAACCTGCTAGCCATGCCTGTTGTTTCTGACGACAACCGCCTGTTGGGCATTGTTACCGTCGACGACGCTCTTGACGTTCTTGAAGAGGAACACGCCGAGGACCTGCAGATTGTTGGTGGCGGCAGGAGCGATTCCGACTCTGGCGACCGTGGCCGCAACATTATTTGGTTCCTTCACCGCAACCTCTGGCTCCTATTCTGGGTAGCCTCCGTTGTAGGCGCTGCCTTTGCAGTAACGGCTGCAACGTCCGACCCAACTATGGGCATTTTCGCAGCTCTTTGCACCATTACGATGCCAATCTCGCTTAACTTGAGCGAGAATACCGTCAACTACGTGACAAACTTCTTCCTTACAGACGATCCTGGCAGCGAGAAATCTCCTTCTATCTTGGGCTTTGCCTTCCGCTCGCTTTTACTGGGTCTTCTGGTCAGCGGTCTCATTTGCATCCTTGGTGCCGCAGCCCATGCCCTGCTAGAGGCTCTGTTCCATCCTTTTGATCCAACTTCAACTGCAGCTATATCCTACGCAGCACTCTTTGACCAGACCATTATCCAGATTTTTGGTGCAGCAGCTGGCTCTACGCTCATCTCCTTCCTGCTGACCCCAATTTTCTTGGCTGTTCTTCGCCATCGTGACGAGAAAAACCAGGAAACCTCAGGTCTCACGCTTACCCTGATTTCTATGAGCCTTTCGGTGGTGACATTCTTCGTCCTCTCTTACGCTCTCTCGCTTGTGAGCGTGATGTAAATGGCGCAGGAAAACGCACACGTAAAGGACGCGGTTGCAGAGCAGGGCGTGGTTGTAGAGCAGGACGCTGATGGCCAGGACGCCGTCGGCCAGCTTTCTGCGGGCGACGGAATCGTTGTCGAGCAGGGCAAACGCGCATCTAAAGAGAAGGCTCCGGTCAACAAAAACAGCCTCAAGTACATCTTGATGGCAATGGGTCCCGGTCTTCTCGCCGCATTTGCTGGTAACGACGCCGGTGGCATTGCAACCTACTCAAGCGCGGGCGCTACCTTTGGCTATTCGCAGCTGTGGACCGTGCCACTCATGTGCTTCCTGCTGATTGTTGTTCAAGAAACCGCAGCTCGAATGGGTTGTGTCACCGGTAAAGGTATTGCGTCGCTGGTGCGCGAGCGCTTTGGTATCCGCCTGTCCACGCTGGCAATGGGCGCGCTGCTGCTCTCCAATATTGCTGTTACCTTCTCCGAATTCGCAGGTATTGCGTCCAGTATGGAGCTTTTTGGCATTCCGACGTACGTCTCGGTGCCTATCAGCGCCCTGATGGTGTGGCTCTTAACTGTTGGCGGATCGTACCGCCGCATCGAGAAAATTCTGCTGGCAATTAGCTGCATTTTTGTCACGTACGTGGTAGCCGGCGTGCTGGCTCAGCCTGACTGGGGCGAGGCCCTGCGCGTCACCATCATTCCGCAGCCTTCCGCCGATCCGTCTTACATTTCGCTGCTGGTCGCAAACATTGGTACCACCATCAGTCCGTACATGATCTTCCTGGTTGCATCAAATGTTGTCGAGAAGAACCTTGATACCAGCGACATTCCTGCACAGCGTGCAGACAATGTTGCCGGCGCAATCCTGGCCGAGGTCATTACCTGGTTCATCATGCTGACCACCGGCGCCGTGCTCTTCCCTCGCGGAATCTCTGTTGACTCTGCTGCCGACGCTGCTCGCGCGCTTGAACCACTTGCAGGTCAGTATGCAAGTACGCTCTTTGCGCTGGGCATGGTTGGCGCGTCCTTCCTTGCAGCATGCGTTCTACCAGGCATTACCGCAAGCGCTATCTGTGAGGCATTTGGTTGGGAGCGCGGAGCCGACCGTAGCTGGCAGGAAGCCCCTGTCTACCACGGCATTATTACAACCGTCCTGGTCATTTCTGCACTGGTTGTTCTGATTCCAGGCATGAGCCTCTTTGGCATCATGATGGCCGCCCAGGTCATCAACGGTATTCTGTTGCCGATTTTGCTCATCTTTATGGTTATCATCGCGGCCGACAAACACATCATGGGCAAGTACGCCAACGGCCGCATCTGGAACGCCCTGACATGGTTTACCATTGTCACTGTTATCATCCTGACCATTGTGATGTTCATTCTGCAGGCCATGGGCTTGTAGCAAACGTCACGCAATCGCAACACAAAAACAGGGCGAGAAGATCGATCTTCTCGCCCTTTGTTCTATGCGTTTATCTGCAGTTTATTACTTGCTTGCCTTATCAAACTCGTCCTTGAAGTCAGAGAACATTTTGCCCATACGACCAAGCTGCATACCAAAACCTTTGGCCGCATTGTTTGCGGTTGCCTGTGCTGACGATTTGCTTGCGGGCTTAGCGTCAGACTTACTAGCAGCGGCTTTGTCTGCGGCGGCCTTTTCCGCGGCGGCCTGCTCCTCCGCAGATGGCTTCTCGAGGCGAACATCCTCTGCAGCAACGGGAGCTGGACGCTCGGAATCATCTTCTGCGTCAGGCTCGGTAGCATCTTCGATAGCACTCTTTGCCTTGGCCAACGTCTTACCCAGGGCAAACGCGCCCTTCTCGGTAGCCTCTGCAACAGCCTTTCCGGCCTTAGCGGTGGCCTCAGAAGCCTTTGCGGCGGCGGCTGCGTATCCCTCGCCTGCCTTTGCAGCTAGACCGCCAGTGAGCTGGGCATCTGCTGCTTCATCAGAGAGGACCATGGCGCCGTTAGAATAGCCAAGCAGCCACTCAGGTTTGATGGCAAACGAGCCTACCAGCGCCTCAGATCCGGCACCGTCGCCCACAAGAAATGCCGAGACCATACCAGTAACCTGGTCAAACTCTGCGCCACTCACGTAGCCCAGGCTTTTCCCGCTCTTAGTGCGAGCCTCCATACCGTGCCACAAGATACAGGTATCAAAGTCCAAGTTCAAGCGCTTGATTGCTGCTTTATCGACGTTATTCTCGGGATCCTTTACGCAAAGTCCCTGCTCAATGGTCTCCAGAGACTCCAGCGTGACAAACGCGTCATCCTGCTTAATCATGCCAGCAATGTCGGGCTTCTGAACCATCACACCCACTACCTGTGAAGACTCACCCTGTTTGAAGGGGGCAAAAACCACGTTGTGGATTTTTCCTAACTTGGAAAACCGCTCTTCTCCCGCATGCTTGCCCTTTGTAGCAGGCTTTTTGGGAAGAAGGACCTTTGCGCCTAGGAGCTCGGTTGTTTTCACGTGAAACCTCTCTATAAAAAACGGGACGTCATAAGGCGTCCCGTCACATTGCTTGTAAGTGAGGCTTATGCCTCCTGGTAGCCCTCGCCAGCGTGATCCTGCTCGTGGGACTCAACGTTCTCGATGCGAACAGCCTGAGCCTCAGCGGTTGTGGCGGTTGGCTCTGGAACAACAAAAGAGTCTGCAACAACATCAGCAGCATCTGCGACAGTATTAGAAGCAGAGGTCACAGCGTCAGAAAGTGACTCACGGAGCTGATCCATGCGCTCGCGAGCAAGGTCAACCTTTGCGCGGAGCTCGTCGGTCTTTGCGTCAACAGTAGGCTTGACCTCGTCAATCTTAGTGCTCACAACCTTAGATGTGCGCTCATAAGAATCAAGTGCGGAATCCCATGCGTCATTGACAGCATCTGCAGCCAAAGCGCGAGTCTCCTCGCCGGAACGTGGAGCCAGGAAAAGACCAGCTACAGCGCCAGCAGCAGCACCAAAAATAGCGCCTAGAAAGAAACCAGCAGACTTCTTGCTCATAAGTACCTCCTGTTAAACAGCAAAACGCTGTACGTAATCATACCGCAATACGGGCGTTTATCGAACGGGCTTTGGACGAGGAACGTTAATCATGTTCCAATCGTCTGGAACGTCGGTGACCTCAGAGCCATCGGTTGCGTCCTCGGCGGCTGTTGCCTCGGCAAGCTCAGTTGCGATGGCCTCGTCGGCGACGTCGGCAGCGGGCTCAGTGGCGGGCTCGGCAGCGGCGGGATCGGCGTCAGCAGCGGGCGCGACGGCGTCCTCGTCGGCGGCGTCGGCTGCGTCGATGCCTGCGACTTCGGCGTTGTTCTCCTCAGCGTCTGCAACCTCAGCCTCAACTGCATCAGCGGCTGCTGCATCAGCGACGTCCTCGGAGGAGTTGTCGGCGGCGTAATCCTCTGCGTCTACGCTCTCTGCCTGGGGTGCAGCGTCCGTCTCAGGTTCCGCGGAGTCTGCGAGCTCATCGGTCTTCTCGCCGTCAAGGTCCTGAATGAGTGCAACGAGGCCGGAAACGATAGCGTTGATGTCTGGATCGGCCTCGTCCTGGTTGCCATATGCCCAGTTGAGGAGCCATACGGCGCTGGACAGCGAGGCTGCTACCAGCACGTCGTCTGGGCATGCGAGGATAATCTCGTAGAGGCCGCGGCGGGAATCCACCAGGGAAGTCTTGCCGGACGAAACATCTCCCGCAAGGTTGGTCAGAGCCAGGAGCTCCACGGTTACGTGCTCAAGCAGGTGCGCAACCTCGGTATCGTTGGCGACAAGTCCAAAACGAGCGTCGGCGTCGCCCAAGCACAGGTGCTCGGAGAGGCCAGGCAAAAGCTCAAGCACGCGCTCGGTTGCCTCAGCATTTTCCGAGGTCAAACGTGGCGCTTTAGCCGAAAACTCAACGGTAGCGGTTAAGTTTTTGGGTCCTACCACAACTTTTTTGATAGAAATCAACTGCGCCATTTCAACCTCTTTCTATTGGTTCACTCTATTGTAATCATTCTTTTAGTTATTCATTTTCTGATGTGTCAGAGTTTTCGCTGGCTGGCTCAGATTCACCGTCTACCTGTGGTTCTGGTGCAATTACGCGCAGCAAAGAAAGGCGGCGACGGCGCATCGACTGCACGCGGAACACGTAGCCATCCTTCTCAAACACCTCACCCGGACGAGGCAGATGACCAGCCAAATCCAGCACAAAGCCCGCGATAGTCTCATACTCCTCGGACTCCCCTACCGGCCATCCAAGTTCATCCGCATCATTGAGCGAGAAACGACCATCTACCAGCCACTCTCTATCAGAGAGCTGCGTCAGGTACTTGTTGTCCGGATCAAACTCATCCTCAATTTCGCCGACAATCTCCTCGACGATGTCCTCGATGGTAATGACGCCGGCAGTTCCACCGTACTCGTCAACTGCGATAACCATCTGGTCACGACTTGTCTGCATCTCGGTGAGCAGCGGAATGATGTCTTTAGTATCAGGCACATAGTCCGCGGAACGCACGAAGCGCGCGATCTTCTCGTCACTGGCGTGCTGATCAAGCACTGGCTCCAGCAAATCTTTGATGTGGGCGATGCCCACAATGCGATCGATATTTTCGTGGTAGATAGGGATGCGCGAGAAGCCCGTCTGGCGCATGACGCGCAGGACCTCGGCGATAGTTGCGGTGTCCTCCATGGCGGTCATGTCAACGCGCGGGACCATTACCTCGCGGACAACAGTGTCGCCCATCTCGATGACCTCGTGGATCATGGATTTTTCTTCTTCAGAAAGGTCCTCGGAATCCTTGACGATGTAGCGGAGCTCTTCCTCGGTGACCTCTTGATGGTCGTTGGTAGTGTCAATGCCCATCAGCGTGGTAACCGCATCTGCCGAGGCAGACGTGATGAACACGAGTGGACGCACAATCTGCATGAACGCCTTCATAGGGCCGACGACTGCTTTGGCCACTGCCTCGGAGTTTGCTAGGCCGATACTCTTTGGAACCAGCTCGCCGATGACCACGGAAAAGAAGGAAACAATCAGCGTAATAGCCACGACAGCTAAAGGAAGCGCCAGGTCAGCGTGGACACCAATGCTAATAAGCCAAGTGCCAAATGGCGCGGAAAGGCTTGTTGCAGCAAATGCTGAGGACGCAAAACCTACCAGGGTAATTGCGACCTGGATTGTTGCGAGGAAATATCCGCGATCAGTGGCAATGTCAATGACAGCCAAGGCTCTTGGATCGCCCTCGTCTACGTCTGCCTCAAGCGCCGCGCGACGAGAGCTGACAATGGCCATCTCAGCCGCAGAAAAGAAGCCGTTTACCAGGGTAAGCAGCAGAGTTATTCCAATACTTAACGCAATGTCCATCGAATGTATGGGCACCTACCTCTTCGAAGTTACTTTTTTGTGTAGTCTATTGTACTCTAACGCGCTCTACCTTGTAGTCTGCAGGAATTTGACACAGTCTCGTCATTAAATGCTGGAAGACTGGCGGTGTCGGAAGCGGCAGCGTGATGACACCAGCTGAATGGGCGGTCGCACGATGACACCAGCTGAATGAGCGGTTGTACGGTGGCCATGCGACAGGTACGGCAGGTGCGGCGATGCCGTTTTGATGGCATCAATCGCTGGTTTCTCCGTGGATTCGGTTAACAAACAGCCGTCGAATCTGCTTAACAAGCAGTTCTCAGTATTTGATACAAAAATTTGAATAACTTGCCTGAATAATTCATCCACATGAATACGTAACTTTTACGTCTAAAATTATGTGCCCAAAACGGTAAAAAACGCGTTTAGTTGGGGTTGAAAATTAAAAATTTGCCAAAATAACCCCAACTAAGACGATTTTTTACCGCACTGAAAATTTTTATCTGGGCAAACGCTATATGCAGAAACCTGTATTCCCCAACTAAACGCATTTTTTACCACTTTGGCATCGCTTCGGGGTCATTTGCATCATTCTTGCCCAGTTGACTCCCTTAACAGCAAAAGACCCTCACATTCAGCTGAGTGTGGGGGTCTTGCTCAATATACCGCTGGATTAGAGCTGCTTGCCAGCCTCGACCAGGTCCTTGACCTGCGCACGAACGGCATCCAGGTCCTCATCGGAAGGAAGCCAACCGATAGCGTGAACAGGCAGTGGCATGGTGAACTCTGCTGCCTCAAGCTCGGCCTGAACCATCTTTGGTCCAAGTGGAGCCCAGCCGTAAGAACCAAACGCAAAGCCAATACGGTGGTCATTCTTTGGAGAAAGACCGCTCATATAGGTCAGGAAGGAAGAAACGGTAGGCAGGAACTTAGAGTTCAGCGTAGGCGAACCAACACAGACATACTTGGAATCCAAGAAGTGATACATGACGTTGGAGATGTGAGTCTCCTTGAGGTCGATGAGCTGGGCAGGAATGCCTTCAGCCAGAAAACCGTCAAGAAGAGCGTGAGCCATCTTGTCGGTTGAGCCCCACATGGAGTCATACACAACCAAGGCCTTCTCCTCAAGCTTGCCGGTAGTCCACTCCTCGTACTTGGAGATGATGTCGGCAATGTGGGAGCGCCATGCAACGCCGTGAGCTGGGGCGATAATATCGATGTTCTCCAGACCAATGCCCTTAACTGCGGTAACAGCAGAGTCAGCCTGACGACCGTAAGGGAGAACGATGTTTGCGTAGTACTTGCGAGCCTGCTTCATAACCTCGCAGTAGTCGGACTCGTCCTCAAAACGGGTGCTTGAAGCGTAGTGCTGACCAAATGCGTCGTTGGAGAAGAGGATCTTATCGTAGTCGGAATACGTGACCATGTTGTCTGGCCAGTGGACCATTGGAGTCTGCACGAAGGTCAGGGTGCGCTTACCAATGTTGAGCGTATCGCCCGTCTTTACGCCGTTGACGTTGATGTTCTCGCCATAGAAAGCCTTGAGCTCCTTGACGCCCTGAGGTGCGCTTGCGTAGACCTCGGCGTTTGGCGCGAGCTCCAGAATGCGAGGAACGCTGCCGGAGTGGTCCATCTCAATGTGGTTGCAGATCAGAACGTCAATCTTTGCTGGATCGATGATGCTCTTGATGCGCTCGACCAGCTCCTCGGAGAATGGGCGCTTGACGGTGTCAATAAGCGTGACCTTCTCGTCCAGGATAAGGTATGCGTTGTAGGTAATGCCCTGCTCAGTGGTGTAGCCGTGGAACTCGCGAGCGTTCCAGTCAAGGGCGCCTACAAAGTAGACATCGGGTTTGATTTCGACAGAACTAAGCATGTGTCCTCCAAAGACCACAGTGCGAAAATTTGACACTACAAGAATATCATTTGCCGGCTGGTGAGTGTATGTTCACGTAAACTTTCCAGAAGTTGTCCGAATCTAAATTTGCTCCTTGCTGGAATCAGAATTTTTCTTTGCTGAAATCTAACGTGTTTCTTGCTGGAATCCGAATTGCTCCTTACTGGAACATAACTTCACTCTTTACTGAAATCTAAATATTTTCCTTGCTGTTATGTTCTTTTGACAGTGCTACCATACATTACATAGGTCTTAAAACGTATCCGGAGAGGGGAACCTATGAAAATGCTACGCGCAATGCGTGAGCCACTGAAGTATGTTCAGGGCAAAAATGCTTGTCTCGAGTTTGAAAAAGAGATGGGCTACATGGGAAAGCGCTTCCTGTTTGTTTGCTCTAACAGCGGCTACAAAGCAACCCACGACATGATCGAGCAGAGCTTCGAGGGCAAGGGCGACTATTACCGTCGCTACGAGGTCTTCGGTGGCATCTCTTCCAACGGCGAGATTAACCGCATGAAGGCTATCGTCGAGGAGGACAACATCGACGTAGTCGTCGCTATCGGCGGCGGCAGCGCTGTTGACACTGCAAAGGCAACCGCATATTACGCTGGCAAGCGCATCGTTATTCTCCCTACCGTTGCAGCTACCGACGCTCCATGCACCGGCCTCTCCGTTATTTACAACGATGACGGTTCCTTTGACAAGTACCTCTTCTACCCACAGAATCCAGATGCAGTTATGGTCGACACCCAGATCATCGCTAACGCACCTGTTTCCTTCCTGGTAGCAGGCATGGGCGACGCACTGGGCACCTACTTTGAGGGCCGCGCATCCATCCGCACCGAGTCTCCTTCCCTTGAGGGAACCGGCATTACCCGCGTTGGTATGGCAATCGCTAAGGAGTGCTACCTCACTCTTCGCGATTACGGTTCACAGGCAATTAAGGCTTGCGAGAACAACGTCGTAACCCCAGCTCTTGAGGCTATCTGCGAGGCAACCGTCTACATGAGTGGTGTCGGCGCTGACAACGTTAACTGCGCAGCAGCTCACTCTTTCTACAACGGCCTCACCTCCCTTGGTGGCCACAGCGCACCTCACGGCAACTGCGTTGCTTTTGGTACCCTGGTCCAGCTTGTTCTTGAGGGCGTTCCTCAGGAGGAGTTCGACGAGGTTCAGGACTTCTGCCTTGAGGTTGGTCTTCCAACTACCCTCGAGGAGGTTGGCATCACCACTGACGAGCAGATCAAGAAGATCGCTGAGGCTGCTTGCGTTCCTGGCGAGACCATCCACAACCTTGCTGGTGACGTCACTCCTGACGAGCTCTATGCAGCTATCGTTCAGGCTGACGCTATGGGCCGCGCTCTTAAGGCTTAAGCTTCTAGCTGCAGGTACGGCGGCGCGCCGTAACGGCGCTGCGGCACCGCAACGGAGCTGCGACAGCGCACCAAAACAGCGCATTCGCTTGATACAGAAGAGGGACCGCAAATGCGGCCCCTCTTTTTCGTTGCAGTTTTGATGTGACGCGAGAAGTGCAAACGCGGCTTGCACCAGGACAGCGACGCAGCGCCGCTCGCGCCGGGACAGCAGCGCAGCGCCTACAGACCTAGTACCTGCTTGACGTCTGCGGCGATTAGCTCGGGCTCCAAATGACTTTCTCGCATAAGCTCTGCGACATTGACGCGATCGTAGAAGGCCTTCTTGACGCCGTAGTTCAGCACGCGTGCGGGAGAAGTTCCCAGGTAGCTGGCGATATTTTGTCCCCAGCCGCCCTCGATAATGCCGTCCTCAATGGTCACGATGACGTCGTGGTCTTTTACCAGGTTGTCGAGCAGGCTCTGATCAATGCCAGAGGCGAAGTATGGCTTAACCAGCGTAGCTTCAATTCCCAAGGTAGAACTGAGAGCCTCGACGGTTTTCTCGCCAAGGTCGTAGAAATCGCCCAGAGCAAGAACGGCAACCTTGGAGCCCTGGCGTGTGACCTCGTAGGTGTTGAGGGCGTCGAAGTTTGTGCGGACGGGGCCCTCGGCGTGAACTACAGGACCGGAAGGAATTGCGATGTAGACAGGGTGTTTGTCCTGGTCAAGCGCCCAGTCAAGCATGGCAATGTATTCCTCGGCGTTGGATGGCGCAAGGTATACCATGTTAGGAATGTTTGCGATCATGGAAATGCTACTGAGGCCCTGGTGTGTGGCGGCCATCAAGCCCTTAATGGAGCCGGAGCCCACGATAACCGCAGGATTCTGGTTAAGCGCCAGATCCTGGGTTAGCTGGTCGTAGGTGCGCTGGATGAAAGTTGCGCTTGAGCCCCAAACCACGTGCGCACCCGAATGAGCTGCACCAGAAGCCATTGCAACTGCGGTTTCTTCGGCAATGCCCACGTCAAGGTAGTGCTTTCCCAGTTCTTCTCGACGTTCCCGCGTAAGACCAAGCAGAGCTGGAACAGCCGACATGAGCACCAAGAACTTTGGATCGGACTTTGCGCGCTTGAGCGCATACTCTGCAAAAATACTGGCGTACGACTCGGAGGAACCGGATGCAGGGCTCTGACCAGTCTGGATATCAAACGGCATGTGCCAGTGCCACTTCTCCTTGTTTGCCTCCGCGGGAGCGTAGCCCTTGCCCTTGAGCGTATTGATGTGGACCACAACTGGATGAGTTGAGTCTTTTACCTGCTCAAATGCGGCGATAAGAGCCTCGATGTCGTTGCCGTCATTGACATACAGATAGTCCAAGCCCATCGATTTGAAGAGGTTATTCTCGGCAGCTCCGTTAGTGCGACGCAGCTCAGCGAACTGGTCGTACATGCCACCGTGGTTCTCGGCGATGGACATCTGATTGTCATTGAAGACGATGATAAAATTGCTGTTCAGCTCGCCGGCAACGTTCAACCCCTCAAGCGCCTCTCCGCCGGACATGGAGCCGTCGCCGATAACTGCGATGATGTTCTCCTTGCCGCCCATGATGTCGCGAGCTTTTGCCAGGCCAAGCGCCAGGCTGATGGACGTGGAAGTGTGGCCGATCTTGAAGAGGTCATGCGGGGTCTCGGCGGGATCGGTGTAAGGAGACACCGAGTCGTAGAGCTCGGGATCCATGTATGCCTGCTTGCGGCCGGTGAGCATCTTGTGCGGATACGTCTGGTGCGAGACGTCGTAAACGATATGGTCAACGGGCGAATTGAACACAGTGTGGAGCGCGATTGTTGCCTCGACGATGCCAAAGTTTGGACCAAAGTGGCCGCCATGCTTTGACTCCATGACCAGTAGATTGTCGCGAATCTCCTGCGCAAGCGCCGCACGAGCCTCCGCGTCCAGCTTCTTTACGTCTTCTGGTCCATTGATATTCTCTAGGTACATATGCGGCCTTTCTTTAAACGGTGCAGAAATGAGCAGATTGCCTGTTTGCTGTGTGACGTGCGGGACGTGCGGGGTGCGTGGGGTGCGGAGCATGCACGGGGCGCGCGGCCGCGGTCAACCACGCCGTGCGAGCGACGCATTAGATGTGCAGGTCAAACGTGCAGATCAAGCACATGGCAATCTAAACATAGCTTTGATGTGCGAAGTTATGTTTTTGGTTTACCCAGAACATGTCCAAGAATTTCTCGTAATTTGGTTTTAGCAGCATTACTTAGTTGATTGCACTGTTTTGTTGATGGCTGAACACACCTATGACAGATAATCTGTCAAAAAGACGTATACATTACGCTGAAAATACCTCAAACGTGCAGATTATCTTCATTAGGTGTGTAATATGCCCGCAATTGTGCAGATTATCTGTCATAGGTGTGTTCCTTAGAGGCGGAATTTACCTATAGTTAGATTTTTTATATTTCTCTATTCATTTTTCAGCATATTAGATGAAGTTTATGCATAAAGATGCATATCAAGTAGGGAGACCACCTGGCCGTCTGGCAGAATGCCCTTGGCTGTCTGATTATCTTGGTTAAAAGCTAGTCGATCCCCAGCGAGGTCTGCCAAAACGGCACTATTTTGCACGCCAAGCCTAAAAGTCGTCGCTCAATACGCTGCAGGAACACAAAAGAACCCTCGCACCTGAGAAATGCGAGGGTTCTTGCTTGAAACGTTACATCTACCTGCGGCTCAGCGCTCGCGGCGCGTGCTGCGCCCGACGTACCTGCAGGTTAGCGCTCGCCGGCGGCGCGACGCTCGGCGTACTCGGCAGCAAGACGAGCCTGGATGTCGTGTGGCACCTGCTCATATCCTGCCAGCTCAACGGTGTACTCGCCCGTTCCGCGCGAGAGGGACCTCAGCCTTGTAGCGTAATCGGTAACCTCAGCGTATGGGATCGTTGCCTTAATGGTAGTCTCACCAGCGGAAACGCCGGTACCGGAAGACATTCCCTCTACGCGACCACGGGAAGCGGAGACGTCACCCATAACAGAACCTGCATAGCTATCAGGAACGGTAATCTCAAGGTGAGCCATAGGCTCCAAGAGAACTGGTTCTGCCTGGTCAACAGCTTTCTGGAAACCAATACGAGCAGCGGTCTTAAAAGCCATCTCGTTGGAGTCAACTGGGTGGTAAGAGCCCTCATAAACAGCAACCTTAATGTCAATCATAGGATAACCGGCCAAAACGCCTTCGCGCATGGTCTCCTGGACGCCCTTATCAATTGCAGGGATAAAGCCGCGTGGAATGTGGCCGCCTACGATTTCATCCACAAACTCGTAGCCTGCATCTGGGTTCGGCTCGATGCGCAGCCAGCAGTCGCCGTACTGACCAGAGCCGCCAGTCTGCTTCTTGTGCCTACCCTGAGCACTTGCAACTCGACGGATCGTCTCGCGATATGGGATGCGGAGCGCAACTTTATGTGCGGAAACACCGGCTCGCTGCTCAAGACGCTCGAGAAGAACGGCTACTTGTGCCTCGCCGATTGCAGAAACAATGGTCTGGCCGGTGTCCTCGTCGCGCTCAACCTTGAGGGTTGGGTCGGCGTCGGCGGCCTTCTCCAGGAACGCAAAGAGCTTGCCCTCGGTACCGCGCTCATCAGGCTCAATGGCCGTACGGTACAGGGAGTTGGGGAACCTAAATGCAGCGGCCTCAACCTTGCCAGTAACGGAAAGCGTGTCGCCTGTCATGGCCTCAAGCTTAGGAACTACCACGATATCGCCAGCTGCGGCGGTGCTAACGTCTGCCGTCTCTTTGCCGCACATACGATACAGGTGTGAAAGGCGCTCAGGCTTGCGCGTGCGAGCATTAATAAGCTCGGCACCTGCAGAAACGGTACCTGCAAGCACCTTTACAAACGTAAGCTTGCCGTTCTGTGGATCTTGCAGCGACTTGAAGGCAAATGCAACAGGACGCTCGTCATCAGGTGAAATATCAAGCTGCTCGCCGTTGACCAGTGGAATGCGGCCAAAATCAGACATAGTTGGGAACCAGCCGTCAACAGCGTCAAGCAGGGAGATGACACCTTCTTC
>CAUUUQ010000014.1:0-29165 GCA_963548345.1 uncultured Atopobium sp.
TTTGTGAAGATGATTTTGTATCTTCTTAATTCCTCCACAATTTCTACACAATTCGTAGTCTTTAGTGAACTGAGGAGTATTCTACTCATTAAACTACGTATATATTCTTGTGGTAATCCCTTATTTTTCATCTATATATAGTGTTGTTTTTTTGCGTTAGCTTTTTACGCATTTTTAGCATTATCTTTGTACGAGTTTTGCGCGCCTTTAGCGTTGTCTTTTTACGCTGCCTTTTGCGGCGTCTTTTTATACTGCCTTTTAAACAGTCTTCTCGACACGCTTTGTTTGGGCTAAATCTCGTCTTTTACAATCTGGCAAGCTGCATCAAGAAGTTGATCGCGAAGTGTCTCGTTAGCGGCCTCAGAATACACGCGTACCAGCGCATCCATACGAGAAGGACGAATGAGCACCCAAGAATCGTCTTTAAACTGAAGCTTAAGGCCATCGGCATGGCTTACCGAAACAGGCACTTTACCTGCAACGTTTTCTGGATTGAGGCCTGGAAGGATGTTTCTGAACGCCTGAGTAGCTGCGGCGTCAAGTCGCACTCCTCGCCTGCTATAACACATGCGACCCAGTTCAGCCTCGTCCTCAGAGACAAGCTGTGCAAGTGATTTATGGGTATACGCTAGCATTTCGACAACAAGCAGGGCCACAAGCAGACCATCTCGCTCCAACAGGTGGCTTGGAATGCAAATACCGCCGTATTCCTCTGCGGCGAGAAGGACGTCTCCTTGCTCAATCTCTGAATAAAGTCGAGCAAATCCAACAGGCACGCTTGCAGACTCTAGTCCAAGATGAGCTGCCTGCCTGGATACCGTTGCCGAACAGGTCAGTGTAGAAACAACGCGGCCGGTTTGCTTTCTATTTTGTACAAGATGGCGTGTGATAAGCGGAATAAGCTCGTGTGGGCTAAGGAGTCGGCCGGTTTCATCTACGGCAGCAGCGCGGTCTCCGTCACAATCAAGCAAAAGGCCCAGCTGTGCATGGCGGCTTACCACCATCGAAGAGCACTCATCAGCCCAAGGGTCCGCTGGTTGTGGGTGAATGCCACCAAAATCCCTAACAGGACCTTGGTGCATCTGATACACAACACATCCAGCTGCGGAAAGTACGTCAGCAAGCAGGTCTGTTGCTGCACCATACATAGGATCAACTACCACGCTCGGTCGTAGCTCTTTAATAACAGACACATTAATCTGATTAAGCAGCGCACTTTTATAAGGCGTCACAATATCTGTTGTGGTAAAAGTTCCACGCTGATCTGTTGGCTCAAGCGGCGTTGCGGATTCCACGCGCTGGAGAAAATCGCGAGAAACAGGACCTCCATTAGCAGCGCGAATAATCATGCCGCAATATTCGCAGGAAAGCTCAGTTGCAGAAATGATGAGGCCACCAGCTACATTATTATGATGTGCACAGGCCCAGCAAACAGATGGAGTTGGGCAAAAAGTCTCGGACACACGCACGTCTAAACCAAAGGAAGCCAATGTTGCAGCGGCTTCAAGAGCAGACGAATCTGCTTCAAAGCGTGTGTCAAAGCCGACAAACACAATACCGCCAGGCAGCTCCTCTGACCAGACGGTACCAAGGGCCTCTGCAAGTCTAACTACATTATCCCTGGTAAAGCCTTTATCATAGCGGGCTTGCCAGCCATCGCTGCCAAAACGGAGTATGTCGGGTCTTTTATCCAATGCGGTTGGCATAGCTGCCGAGCGCCTCTTTAAATGCTGCTGCAGAACTCTGATCAGAGAGTGCCATACGAGCATTAGTTGCTGCCCAAGCTGCAGGAGTACCGGTATCGCAGCCCTCTTCCGCGTCGATTACCAGCGCATACATCTCTTCCTCAGCAAGCAGGCGCTCCATTGCATCTGTCAGCTGAATCTCGTTGCCGGCGCCAGGACCCTGAGTTGCCAGGAGCTCCATAATCTTTGGAGAAAGCAGGTAACGACCAACAATAAACAGGTGAGAAGGTGCGTCCTCTGGACGGGGTTTCTCGACAAGACCCGTTACCTTCCAAATAGCACCCTCACCCTCAGAGTCATCTGAAGGAGAAGATATGCACTCGCCTGCGATGATGCCGTAGCGATTCACCTGATCTGCAGGGACTGGAGCAACTGCAATGACGGAAGCGCCATTGTGCTGCTTGGAAATCTCTGCCATACGGATGCACATCTGGCGGTCTGGAACAAAGTAATCGCCGAGAAGAACAAAGAATGGCTGGTCGCCTACGCCGTCTGCAGCGCATAGAACCGCATGACCAAGGCCGCGAGGATTGTCCTGATAGGTAAAGGAAACAGGAAGCGCAGAAGCTGCATGGACCTTATCGGCAAGGTCTTGCTTTCCACGAGAAGAAAGATCGGCTTCAAACTTCTGATCTTCAGCAAAGTAGGTTTCAATCTGTGGCTTCTCGCGAGAATTGATGATGATTACCTCATCGACTTCTTCTGGCTCAAGAGCCTCTTCTACTACGTACTGAATAACGGGCTTATCCAAAACAGGCAACAGCTCTTTAGGGGTTACCTTTGTTGCAGGTAGAAAACGCGTACCTAGACCTGCTGCTGGGATAATTGCCTTCATGTGTTTACCTTTCACCTATGAGCCCTGTTGGCTCTGCACACCTAACGTGCGCTTTTTAGAATGACGGTTTTGCCGCCGATAAACTCCAATGACAGGCGCCTTTATACGTATCTAGTTTACATAAGCGCCAGGTTACATTACTTGCTTGGAATCTCAATTCCACGCTTCTCAAGGAAGGTGATGAGCTTAGCCAGCGTGTCTACAGAAAGTGAATGCTCCATAAGGCAAGCTTCTGCATCTGCAGTCTCTGTGTCTACGCCCAGATCCTCTTCAAGGAAGGTGCGGAGTGCACGGTGAGCTCGCCACGTGGTGCGGGCGTTTGCCTCGCCTTCTTTGGTCAGCGTGACACGACCGTAACGACTCTGCTCAACCATGTCCTGCTCTTTAAGCTGGGACAGTGCCTTGTTGACGCTTGCCTTGGAAACATCGAGACACTCAGCAATGTCAACGGAGCGGACGCTCTTATCGTCATCTGGCTGTTCAAGTGCAATTCGATAAATTGCCTCAAGGTAGTCCTCGCCGGCTTTTGTCAGCGTGTGGTCGTTTTGTACGTTATCGTTGGCCATAACTCTCCTCCGACGACTGCTTGGCAGTCTTTTTCATGCAAAATCAGTTGCGCTATGCAACGAAAATATTTCTAACACTTGAATGATACCCAAAAACGCCGCTAAGGTTTACTGGCGAGAAGAGCTGTTTGAAGATTCTGAGGACTCTTCTGAGCTTTTCTCGGCAGCTTCGGCATTTGCTTCAGCATCTGTTTGACCGTTTAAGCTAGACGGATCGTCTCCTGCTTCGATAACTTTCATCATCTTTGCAAGCGCGTCTTTGTCTGCAATAACATACGACTGACCATCAATTTCTGTTCCCTCAGATGGTACGTATGCCGTATAGATATCCTTGTCAGTGTTCATGCCAATCATCTGAGTGCCCAGAGAAATAATGTCTGAGACAGATAGATCGGTGATGACCATGCGAGCTGTTGAATTAACGATATTTGCAATGGCTACAGGGTCTCCAGTATTCAAAATCTGGGCAATCATAGCCTTAATGAACGTTCTTTGGTGACGCATGCGGGTGTAATCGCTATCCGCAAATGCATAGCGAACACGAGTAAAGAAGAGAGCCTGAGCGCCGTTGAGTTTCTGAACACCAGGATAGAGCTCAACAACGTCGCTAAAGTTCTCTGTATCGCGCATGTACTGCTCAACGTTAACGGTTACGCCACCGAGAGCATCCGTAATGCCTGCAAGACCGTCAAAATTGACCTCTGCATAGTGAGCAATATGCACGCCGCACAGTTCATTTACGGCTTGCACCATGCCATTTGCGCCGTCGTAGAAGTGAACGGCGTTAATCTTCATGTAGGAGCCCTTCCACAAAACACGGGTGTCTCGTGGAATAGAAAGCATGGTCACACGCTTGTGGATGGGGTCAACGCGCGCCAAAATGATGGAATCCGCACGATACTCGGTCTCACCAGGTCGGCCATCAGTACCTAGAAGCAGCACATAATAGGGATCGCTTGGTGCGGAAGGCTCCTGGAGCGTCTGGCGAAGCTCGGCGGTGATGACCTGCGAGTTATTTAGCTGCGCCTGAACGTTTGCATACCAGATTCCCGCGCCTACCAAGGCAGCAACAAACACAGTTGCAAGAACGCCCAGAAGCGACCTGACTACAACTTGCTTTCTGAAGACACGCTTGCGGCGCTTGTGGTAGCCCTCAGCCTGCGTGCGACTAAAAGGAGAGTTGCTAACCACAGCATTCTGTGACGTATTGGTTGCAGCGTTTGGTGCAGTACCTTGGGTACTTCCCGTAGCGGTATTTTGTGCAGCGTCAGCCGAAGCGCCCTGTGAGGCCCCGTTGTCGAGCGGTTTTGCATGCTTTGGTTTAGTTGACACAAACTATCCTTCGATAAAGTCGTCGTCTGGAATGGTGGTGCGCTGAGCATCTGCTCCCAACGCGACGAGTTTCTCGACAAATCCCTCGTAACCACGGTCAATGTGATGGATGGCAGAAACGATTGTTTCTCCCTCGGCCACAAGACCAGCCATAACAAGCGCGGCGCCACCACGAAGATCTGGTGACTTGACCTGCGCCCCCTCAAAACCGGAGACGCCTCGAACAATAGCGTGATGGCCCTCGATGGTGATATCGGCTCCCATACGGGAAAGCTCGGATGCCAACATAAAGCGGTTTTCAAAGACGTTTTCCGTGATAATGCAGGTACCCTTAGCCAGAGCAAGCAGCGTCATAGTCTGTGCCTGCATGTCTGTTGGGAAACCTGGGAATGGTAGCGTCTGGATATCGATAGCTTTAAGATCTTGCTGGCGAGAAGCCCTTGCCCACCTATCTCCAGTCTCGATGGTAATGCCCATCTGCTCGTACTTCTTAAGTACCAGGCCAAGGTGATTTGGCTCAAAGCCGTGAACGGTAATAGGCTCACCGGTAAGTGCGCCAATAGCCAGGAAGGTGCCAGCCTCAATGCGGTCGCCAACAACTTCATGCTCAACAGGATGCAGCTCTGTGACGCCGTGAATCTCAATAACAGGAGATCCGGCGCCCTGAATGTTAGCGCCCATTTTGTTGAGCATGTTAGCAAGGTCAACAATTTCTGGCTCACGAGCTGCATTATCAATGACCGTTACGCCCTTAGCAAAGACTGATGCCATCATCAGGTTCTCTGTTGCTCCAACGGAAGCAAAGGCAAGAGAGACGGTTTCTCCCGTTATGCCGTGAGGAGCACTTGCGTGAATATTGCCGTGCTCAACCTTAAATTCAACACCCAAGGCCTCAAGACCCAGGATGTGCATGTCAATTTTGCGCGCACCAATATTACAACCGCCAGGCATTGCCACAACGGCCTTACCAAAACGCGAAATAAGGGGACCCAAAACAGCAGTTGAAGCACGCATCTGCGCAACAAGGCTGTAAGGAGTCTCCCAGCTTGTAATATCTGTGGTATCAATTTTAAGCTCGTGAAGACCAACGACTTCAATGCGAGCGCCTAACGTCTTGAGCACCTTGCCCATGACGTGAACGTCTGCAATATTAGGAACGTTAGTGAGCGTAGTAACGCCAGGGGCCATGATGGTCGCAGCCATCAATTTGAGGGCAGAGTTTTTTGCACCCTCTACAGTGACCTCTCCTGTGACAGAATGGCCACCTACTACTTTTATGACGTCCATAAACCTCCGAAAACGACAGTGAGAGAATTTTACTCCTCAACCACTTGCTTCAGAAGTAGATTACACCAGTCTATCTTTTTTTCGTAGTAGGCACGACGATTATCGTCTTCTGGAAGAGAAAGCATCTGGTCAATAACGTCATCTCTTGTCTCGCGCACAACATCTGCATCAATGTCATCAACGCGACGAGCATGATCTGCCAAGATAATGACTCCTGTTGGATCGATTTCTGCGTATCCACCAGAAATCACTATCTTGGTCATAGATTCTTCATTCTCTGGATGAGGCATGTGCAGTCTTACAACACCATCGCCAAGCGCAATGATTTCTGGTGCGTGGCCTGGCCACACACCATACTCTCCATCTGCTGAAGCAAGAATCAGACTTTCAACGGTTCCTTCGTAAAGGAGCTTATCTGGTCTGACAAACTGACAAGTCAACTCAGCCATGAGAAATCCTAGTTCTGTGAGCTATCCGAAGCGGACATCTTTGCAGCGCGCTCGCGAACATCTTCGATGGTGCCTGCAAAACGGAATGCCTGCTCAGGAAGGTCATCGCACTTACCGTCAATAATCTCTGCAAACGAGCGGACAGTCTCCTCAACGGTGCAGTACACACCAGGGTTACCAGTGAACTTCTCGGCAACGTGGAATGACTGAGAGAGGAACTGCTGAATCTTACGGGCGCGAGCAACGGTACGCTGCTGCTCCTCAGAAAGCTCGTCCATACCCAGAATTGCAATGATGTCCTGAAGGTCGGAGTACTCCTGCAGGGTCTCCTGAACTGCCATAGCAACACGGTAGTGCTCTGAACCAACAATGGATGGATCAAGAGCAGAACTGGAGCTGGCCAGAGGATCAACTGCTGGGTAAATACCAAGCTCGGTAATAGCACGAGAAAGAACGGTAGTTGCATCCAAGTGCGTAAAGGTTGTAGCAGGAGCAGGGTCAGTAAGGTCGTCTGCAGGGACGTAAACTGCCTGTACGGAAGTAATAGAGCCTTCCTTGGTGGAAGTAATACGCTCCTGAAGCTCGCCCATCTCTGTAGCCAGGGTTGGCTGATAACCAACTGCGGAAGGCATACGGCCGAGAAGTGCGGAAACCTCAGAACCTGCCTGAGAGAAGCGGAAGATGTTGTCGATGAACAACAGAACATCCTGGCCCTGATCACGGAAGTACTCTGCAGTAGTAAGACCTGCAAGAGCAACACGCATACGAGCTCCTGGTGGCTCGTTCATCTGACCATAGACGAGGCAGGTCTTGTTAATAACGCCAGACTCAGTCATCTCGAGGAAGAGGTCGGTACCCTCACGAGTACGCTCTCCAACGCCGGTGAATACGGATGTACCACCGTGCTGCTGAGCCAGGTTGTTAATAAGCTCCTGAATCAGAACGGTCTTACCAACGCCAGCGCCACCAAAGAGGCCAGTCTTTCCGCCTCGAACATAAGGCTCGAGAAGATCGATTGCCTTGATGCCTGTCTCAAAAATCTCTGTCTCAGTAGTGAGCTCTTCAAAGAGAGGTGCTGGGTGGTGAATTGGATAATACTCAACGTCTTCAGGAATTTCTCCACCATCAACTGGCTGACCCATAACGTTCCAGACGCGGCCCAGCGTAGATTTGCCTACTGGCATCATCATTGGCTTGCCGGTGTCCTTAACGCGAAGGTTACGCTGAAGACCATCGGTTGACGACATAGCGACGGTACGAACAACACCACCGGGAAGCTGAGACTCAACCTCAAGAACGGTGCTGACGTGACCAACAGGCGTGTCATCCTCTACCGTCAGTGCGGTATAGATGCTTGGAACAGGTCCGTCGAACTTAACGTCGACAACTGGTCCAACTACGCGAACGATTACGCCATCGTCAACGTGCTGATTGCGCTTGTTGAGAATAGCTTCCTCAAAGGAAGAAGTCTCTACTTGCATATCTGACATTACATATCCTCCAATGCTGCAGCACCACCGATAATCTCATTGAGCTCAGTGGTAATTGCGCCCTGGCGTTCGCGATTGTACGTACGGCTAAGAGCGCCTAAGACGTTCTCAGCATTATCAGTTGCAGACTGCATTGCACGACGGCGTGCACCATGCTCGGCTGCAGCAGAATCAAGAAGTGCGTGGAAGATGACCGTCTTGATATAAGCGGGCATCAACGAATCAAGTACCTGAGAAGCAGATGGCGAGAATTGATATTCACTCTTGTTATACGTCTTCACCTGTGAGAGGGCTTCTTCGGTACGTGGTTTATTAGGAATCGTGAGTTTATCGCGCGAAATAGGAAGAAGTTGCTCTGTAACCTGCTCTTGGTCAACACGGTTCTTTGCATGCCAGTACTTGATTACGACACGATCAATCTTACCCTTGATATAGCCATCCATGATATAGGAGGCAATACGATCAGCCTGGTCTGCTGTAGGCTCAGAGGAAATGCCTACATAAGACATGGTGGGCTTGATATTTCTATACGTAAAGTACTCAGTTGGCTTGCGTCCGCAAGTAATTATCTCGGACGACACACCCTTAGCCTTAAGACGTGCCATCTCATGCTCAACCTCGCGTTGAGGCAGGATGTTAAATCCGCCTGCAAGTCCGCGGTCAGATGCGATGACTAAGAACAGCACGTTCTTCTCGACTTTATGTGTAGCAAGAAGAGGCTGTTTCTTAGGATTAAAGCCAGCGCCTGCTACATTTGCAAGCATAAGGGTAATAGCTTCCTTATATGGCGAAGCAGCCTCGGCCCTATCAAGTGCCTTGCGGACACGCGCTGTCGAAATCATCGACATCGTGCGCGTAATCTGCATGGTGCTCCTGATGGAGCTCATACGCCTCGATATTTCGTGAAGGTTCGCCATTGATAATTACTCCTGCAATGAACCTTGGGTTACTGCGTCAAAAGAGCCTGGTGTGTCTGAATTAGCTTCTGCCTCATCCACAACCTTGTTTGGATGCTCTTCCAAGAACTTAGCCTTGAAGTGCTTAATGTGATCACTCAAGCGCTCTGCCTGCTCATCAGAAATCTTTCCGTTGCGCAGAGAGTTGCGGAGCTGTGGGTGATACTCACTCATGTACTGAGCAAGGCCATCACGGAAGAGAGCAACGTTCTCAAGATCAACGTCATCAATGAAGTTCTCTTTTGCAGCGTAAATTGCGCAAATCTGGTCTACTACGTCCAGAGCTGAATAACGTGGCTGCTTGAGAAGCTCCATCATATGAGCACCGTGGTTGAGCTGGTACTGCGTAGTTGCATCCAAGTCGGATCCGAACTGCGAGAATGCCTGCTTCTCACGATAACTTGCAAGGTCCAGACGAAGTGTACCTGCAACCTGCTTCATTGCCTTGACCTGAGCGTCGCCACCAACGCGGGATACAGAAATACCTACGTCGACTGCTGGGCGCTGGCCCTGGAAGAAGAGATTAGACTGCAAATAAATCTGGCCGTCTGTAATGGAAATGACGTTTGTAGGAATGTATGCAGAAACGTCACCTTCCTGCGTCTCAATAATTGGAAGTGCGGTAAGAGAACCTGCTCCGTTTTCATCGGAGAGCTTACATGCACGCTCCAGCAAGCGTGAGTGCAGGTAGAAAATATCACCAGGATATGCCTCACGTCCTGGTGGACGATGAAGCGTCAGTGACATCTGACGGTATGCAACTGCCTGCTTAGAGAGGTCATCGTAAACAACAAGAACGTGTCCGCCTGGATGGTCTTTGTCAGCAGGCTTGCCGTCCTTATCGTTATACATAAAGAACTCACCAATAGCAGCGCCTGCCATAGGGGCAATGTACTGCATTGGAGCAGAATCGGCTGCGGTAGCTGCAACAATGACGGTCTTGTCAAGAACACCATGGCGGGAAAGAGACTCGCGGATGTTTGCAACTGTAGACGCCTTCTGACCGATGGCGACATAGATACAAACCATATCGGTGTTCTTCTGGTTTACGATTGCGTCAATTGCGATAGCGGTCTTACCGGTCTTACGGTCACCAATGATCAACTCACGCTGACCACGGCCGACAGGAACCATAGCGTCAATTGCCAGAAGTCCAGTCTGAACTGGCTCGCAAACAGGCTGACGCTGCATGATGCCAGGAGCCTTGAACTCAATAGGGCGACGATGTGTAGCGTGGATAGCGCCAAGTCCATCAATAGGCTGGCCCAGTGGGTTAACAACACGACCAAGCATGTCAAAACCAGCTGGAATATCCATGACGCGGCCGGTTGTACGGCACTCGTCGCCTTCCTTAATCTCAGAAACTTCGCCGAACAAAACAGCGCCGACTGAAGTTTCATCAAGGTTCTGAGCAAGACCGAATACGCTGTGGCCCGTAACGGAGCTAGTGAACTCCAGCAACTCGCCTGCCATAGCGCTGCGTAGACCAGCAACACGAGCAATACCGTCTGCTACCTCAATAACAGCAGATACCTCTTGCTGGGATACAGTTGAATTGACCTTAGAAAGGCGCTCTCTAAGCTGTGCCATGACGGCATCTGAGCTCAGCGTTCCTTCCTGTATAGTGGTCTTATCAGTCATTACAATTCACTTTCAACGTGATCTGAAGAGAGCCTACTCTTAATGTGAGTGAGCTGTGTCTTTACCGATGCATCATAACGATGATCACGTGCCTCAACTACAATGCCGCCCAAAATCTTGGGATTAACACGCTCAATAAGATACACCTGAGTATTGAAGTTCTTCTCGAGCTTCTCGGTGACCTTTGCACGTAACTCATCATCAAGAGGCATTGTAGTAGTTACCGTTACTGTAAGTGTCTTGTCTTCTTCTTCAAGAAGCTCCTGGAACGTAGCGGCAACATCATTGATAAGGTTGACATCCTCACTCGCCTGCATAGCACCAAGAGTCTCAAGAACTTCTGGAGAGAACTTCTTTGCGTGCTGCACCTGTACAAGGTCTGCAGTTGCACGACCCTCTGCGCGGCCAGCCTCCAGGAGTGCCCTGGTATAGCCCTCTACTTTTCTGTCTTGATCGTCTTTATTAGTGCTCATCTGGAGTACCTACTTCCGCAAGGTACTTTTCGGCAAGAGCACGCTGCTGCTCTACTGAAAGCTCGTTGCCAATAATCTTTCCGGCAATATCGACGGCAAGATCAACAACGGAATCAGAAAGCTCAGCCATGGCGTGACGACGCTCAGACTCTACAACGCCCTTACCCTTAGTAATAATCTCGACAGCTTCTGCCTTTGCCTGCTCGATAATACGAGCACGCTCTTCTTCGCCCTCACGCTTAGCAGCAGAAACAATCTCGTCTGCTTGCTGCTTAGCTGCGTCGATACCAGCTGCTGCGATTTCACGATCCTTGTTGGCTTCCTCGCGAGCCTTTGCTGCAGCGTCCAGATCGCCTTGGATCTTCTCTTGACGCTTGTCAAGCATACGTAGAACGGAAGGCCATACAAACTTTGCTACAACAGCAAAGATGATCAGAAACGCAATCAGAGCAGGAACAAACTCAGCGGGCTTTGGAAGAAGAATATCGGCACCACTTGCACCCTCTTCAGCAAGTGCGACTGAGGGAGCCATTGCCACAAGTAGAGCAGCAGTTGCGCCTACTGTGCTGGCTTTTTTAACTCCCTTACAAATCGTATTCATGCATTCCTCCAACGTAGCGTTTTCGCTGTTACAAACAGTAATTTACTTAACCATCAAGGTAACAACGAAGCCAATCAGGGTAAGTGCCTCGATGAATGCGCAGCCAAGAATAAAGACTGTGAAGAGACGACCCTGAACCTCTGGCTGACGAGCCATGTTGTTAGCGGCACTCGTTGCTACGACGCTAATACAAATTGCTGCTCCCATAACGCAAAGAGCATATCCGAAAATACCCACGATTCCTCCTTTTTCGCTCGCCCCTCTCAAGGCGACCAATATACATACCTATCATCAACTGAGCGTGGGCTCAGATGACTTCATCTTTTGTGCCGTTTGGCACCACAGTGTGGCAATGCCACCAACTAAGCGTTTTGCTTAGTGTTCAGACTCTACCAGCTGGATGTAGACAGTAGAGAGTAGGGTAAAAACGTATGCCTGAATGAAGGCAACAATAGTTTCTACCAAATAAATGATAATCAACAGCAGAACCCAGAAGATCGAAAAGCCTGCCTGAGCAGCTGTTGATGCGGAGAAGTTCTCAATAGCTGGCATAAAGTACATAGATGCAAGAATTGCAAATGTACCCATAACGATGTGACCTGCATACATGTTGCAGAACAGACGGACGGCCAGAGTAACCAGACGAAGGAATGTTGAGAAGACCTCAATAACCCAGATAACTGCTGCAATAACAGGGTTAACGCCCTTTGGTGCAAGGCTTAGGATGTAGCCAATAACACCCATCTTCTTTGCACCTACATACATAAAGTATCCAAGGGAGCAAAGGCCAAGAGCGGCAGTAACACCAATAGTACCGGTGCCTGGGTGTGCACCAGGAATAAGACCAATGATGTTGTTGATCAGGATGAACATAAACATAGTGATCAAGAATGGGAAGTGAGTGCGCCAAGTTTCTCCAAGAGAAGCCTTGCAGACGTCATCTCTAATGTACTCAATCAGGTACTCAACACCATTAACGAAGCGTCCCTGAGGGACGATGCTCTCTGCCTGCTTCTTCTTAAACTTAAAGCAGACAATCAGGAAAATCACAGCAGCGATCAAGAAATAGAAAATGTAGTTAGTGAAACCAAAGGTGGTGTTACCAACCAATGCGTGTGGCAAAAAACTTTCGAGCAGCTCGGCCATCTCTGCTGGCAACTGCGCAAGAACATCCACTCTGTCTCAACCTCCCCATACAATCTGCAACCATTTCAGATTGCCCGTCACTGCTCAGCATACTTGAAACGCAACGTAAGATGCCAAGAATATGCCACTTGGAGTATATTATCTACCACTCGGCGTGCATATTTGCGACGAACGGCGATACTAGCACTAAATGAATGCATAGTCACGATTACAAAATCAAATAATTGACTTATGCTCAAACTCTCACATTACTGACACATCTCGTGTTAGCTGCCGTTATTGATTCATTCAACTATAACACTTATAAGCTGCTGTTATGTTGCGTTTTTCTCGATAGATATAGTTATGTCCAGATAAAAATAGTTGTATCAATATCCCCTGTTATTTGCAAAGTTTTTGATATGTGCCAACTGTTATTTCTTCTCGTAAAGTGATGATTTGAAAAGAAAAATGATCCAGTACACACGTTATGTGAGCGCTGGATCAAGTACTAACGTACGTATTCGCAACTATATTAAATTGCGAGAAAGGCGATGAGCTCCTTACTTGGTACCGTAAATGCGGTCACCTGCGTCGCCGAGACCTGGAAGGATGTAGGCATTTGGGCTCAGCTGACGATCAACGGTGCAGGTGTAGAGGCGTACCTCTGGGTCAAAGTCCAGAGTTGCCTTGACGCCCTCAGGGCAAGAAACAATAGTCAGGCAACGAATGTCCTTGACACCTGCTTCACGCAGGAACTGAATAGCAGCAGTTAGAGAGCCGCCGGTTGCCAGCATTGGATCAACAACCAGGCAGGTGCGGTTCTCGATGTCTGCAGGGAACTTGCAGTAATACTGGTGAGGAAGATGGGTCTCTGGATCGCGATACATACCAACATGACCAACACGAGCAGATGGAACCAGCTCAAGAATGCCGTCAACCATACCAAGGCCAGCGCGAAGAATTGGAATGATAGCAACCTTCTTGCCAGCAATGCGCTTAGCAGTCATGGTCTCAAGAGGAGTCTCTACCTCGACGTCCTCAAGTGGGAAGTCGCGCATGGCCTCATAGCTCTCAAGAATTGCAAGCTCGTTGACAAGCTCACGGAACTGCTTAGTGGTGGTTGTCTTGTCACGGAGAATGTGAAGCTTGTGCTGAACTAGTGGGTGGTCAACAACCGTAAGTCTGGACTCATCATAATCTGCCATAATGCTCCCTCCAAGAGCTTGACCTGCGCTTTATTTGAATGTCTGCAACTATATCCTAGACGTACATTCCGTGCAGGTTTGTGTATGTATTGCTTAGACAACACCGTTTATGTGCTGTTTACTTACTCAGCGTCAACACCCTTAAAGTTAGGGTCATCCTCACGCATGATCTTCTCGACACGTCCAGCATGGCGGCCACCTGCAAACTCGGTGCTCAGGAAAGTATCCACAATAGCCTCGTTAACAGCAAGATCAGTGAATCGACCAGAAAGGCCAATGACGTTTGCGTTATTGTGCTCGCGAGCAAGCTCTGCAAACTGAACAGTCTGAACAGGAGTTGCGCGAATGCCAGGGACTTTATCAGCGGTCATGGCAATGCCAATGCCGGTACCACAAATCAGAACGCCGCGGTCTGCCTTGCCTGCTGCAACTGCGCGAGCAACCTTATCTGCAAAATCAGGGTAATCAACACGATCATCATTTGCTGGACCAAAGTCCAAAACCTCGTGACCAAGCGACTTAATGTGCTCAATGATAGGATCTTTCTGGATAAAGCCAGCGTGATCGGAACCAACTGCAATACGCATACGCATCCTCCTCAGAAAATTCACTCCTATAGAGAGTACCGCATGCAGGCAAAAGCTGCAGCCAAAACACATAAAAGGGATAGGATTTTTTATCTATTTTGCAAATCCCGCAGTGGCGAGAATATCCTCGGTTGTGATGGCGCCTTCGCGCAAAATGCGCGGCTCATCGCCTGTACAGTCGACAATAGTAGACGCAATAGCAAGGGGTGCTGGACCTCCATCAAGCGTCAGATCCGCTTGCTCAACAAGGCCTGCCTCAAGACCACATCCATCAACTGCAGAAGGAGCACCATGCGTATTTGCGCTGGTAGTTGCCAGAGGAGATCCAAGCTGCTTAGCAATCTGGCACACGAGCGGCGAGTTGGGCATGCGAAGCGCAATGGTCCTGTTATCTGGCAAGACGTATTCATCGGGAACGTTCTCTGATGCGGTAACCACCAGCGTAAGAGCTCCTGGCCAATAGGCTTCTACCAGCTTATTTGACCAGTCATGTGTAATGTACGCATACTTCTGCAGGTCAAATTTACTGCCCACAAGCCAGGGAAGCGTCTGCGTTGAAGGACGCTGTTTAATCTCAAAGATACGCTTATGACCTGGGTTTTGAGGAGTAGCAGCTGCGCCGATGCCATAGACAGAATCGGTAGGCATAATAAGCACTCCGCCACGACGCGCTACCTCAACAGCTAAAGAAACTACAGATGCATCCGGATTCATCTGATCAACTTTGATGTACTCTCCCATAAACCCTCAACTCTTTCTTGTGTGCTGCTCGATGTTGTGTGCTGCTCGATGTTGTGTGCTGCGCAATGTTGTCTGATGCGCAGTGATACGCGTTGCACAGATTTTCTCGCCAGGTGGCTGAAGTGCTACTTTGCTAGACGTGCCACAAGAATGCGCGGCCTGTGCGTCAGATCCTCTTTGACCTCAACGGACTCCCACACACCCTGCTCCTCGGCAAGGTGCGCCGCCTTGTCCAGGTGTCCCTCGTAGAGCTCAACGCAGAACATACCACCAGGTAGAAGCATATGCGAAGCAGCCTCGAGCAATCGCCTATAGACGTCCAGACCGTCCTCTCCTCCGTCAAGCGCTAGCTCAGGCTCAAAGCCCTTGACCTCAGCAGGTACCTCCTGCTCAAGCACACGTGTGGGGATGTAGGGCGGATTAGACACCAACACCGAGAAGGACCGTGCAAGCTTTGTGGGTACGCCTTCTACCAGGTCGCACTCAATGAGCTCCACGCGATTCTGCAGCTCCAGGGCATCTCTGTTGCGGGTTGCCAGCGCAATCGCCTTAGGAGAAAGATCTGTAGCGTAGACGCGTGTCTGTGGACGCTCAGTAGCAATAGAGAGCGCTATGCAGCCCGTTCCTACGCCAACCTCAAGCACGCGCACTTCCCCGTCAGCGTTTTGAGTTGCCGCGTCAACGCCTGCTAGCGCAACGTCTACCAGCACCTCTGTCTCTGGTCGTGGAATGAGCACACCTGGCTCGCAGGTAAGAACCAGGTGCCTAAAGGGCATCTCGCCCGTCACGTATTGGAGCGGCTCCCCTTCTGCACGGCGCTTAATTGCCTCGCGCATGCGAGTGCGCTCATCCGCAGAAAGCGGCTTGTCAAAGTTGGTGTAGAGCTGAACGCGAGAAAGGCCTGTCACGGCAGACAAAAGCCATTCCGCAGAAAGACGTGGATGCTCATCACCCTTCTTTTCCAGGTGCTGAGTAGTCCACGTCAAAATTTTTTGGATTGTCCAAACTTCATCTGTCATGAAGTTTGCACCTTACACAGCCTGAGCGAGTTTCTCGGCACGCTCTGCTGCAGCAAGAGCCTCAATAACGGATGGCAGCGTATCGCCCAGAAGAACGCCATTGTAGGTGCCGTTGAAGCCGACGCGGTGGTCAGTTACGCGGTCCTGTGGCTGGTTGTATGTACGGATCTTCTCGGAACGTGCGCCATGGCCAATCTGGGAAAGACGCTCTGCGCCCTGCTCAGCTTGCTGACGCTCCAGCTCCATCTCATAGAGGCGAGCGCGAAGCATCTGCATACAAACCTCACGGTTCTGGATCTGAGAACGCTGATCCTGAGATTGAACAACCGTATTTGTTGGCAGGTGAGTAATACGAACTGCGGAATAGGTGGTGTTAACACACTGACCACCAGGGCCGGATGCACAGTAGGTGTCAATGCGCAGGTCTTCCTGGTTGATCTGAATATCAATCTCGTCAGCCTCTGGAAGAACTGCAACAGTTGCGGTAGAGGTCTGAATGCGACCCTGAGACTCAGTCTTCGGGACGCGCTGAACACGGTGAACACCGGATTCATACTTCATAACTGAATAGACCTTATCGCCTGTGACCTTGAACTCAATGGTCTTGAAGCCGCCTGCCTCAGAAGGAGAGCTGGACAGGATCTCTGTCTTCCAACCTCGAGCCTCAGCAAAACGCTCATACATCTTGAAGAGGTCGCCTGCAAAGATTGCCGCCTCATCGCCGCCAACACCAGCGCGAATCTCAACGATAGTGTCCTTCTCGTCATTTGGATCGCCTGGAATCAGCATGACCTTGATCTCATCCTCAAGCTGAGGGAGCATCTCTTCATTAGCAGCAATGTCTTCCTGCAGCATCTCTTTTTCTTCTGGATCAGAAGTGGCGTTGAGAAGCTCTTTTGCAGCCTCAATATCATCAAGGGCAGTGATGTACTTGTTGGCGTGAGCAACCAAATCTGCCTGATTAGAGTGCTCTTTTGCCACACGAGCATACTCTTTTGGATCAGAGACAACGGCTGGGTCTGCAAGCTTTTGCTCAAGCTCAGCATAGGCCTCAACGATTTTTTCTAGCTTGTCACGCATTCCTGCTCCTAAGATAAGTGCCTCGTGCGCGCTTGGCTTATGAGCCTGTAGTCAAACTGTAGCGCAAGCTGCTTGCGAGGTGAGATTTCAACTAAAGAAGTGTACCACCACTAGGCAGTTTTTAAACCGATACCTCGCTATCTGCACAGGATGAGGGTACACAAGTTACGTAATTGTGAGAAAATTACAGCAGGTTCATACGGTAATGAGGCGCCATGACTTCTAAGAACAAAACTTCACAACCAGATAACACGCCTGCTGCAGAGGAAGCATCTTCTGATCAGAAGACTCTTGATGCCCAGGCTGTTGAGGCAGCTGCCGCTGATGGCGAGAAAACCGACGAGCTTGAAGAGGTCACCGACCCTATTGCTGCTGACTTGGCTGCTGCTGACGAAGACTACATCATGGAAGTTGTCAGCCCTATCTTCCCTGGTCTAGACGAAGACGGCGAAGAGGACGGCTCGGCTTTAGATGAAGACTCTTCTGAAAACGATGCGGACAGCACAACTGACCTGGAGAAAATCGTAAACGATGCAGCTCTAACGCAAGATCTTTCTGCTGTAGAAGCTCGCCTCAAAGAGCTTGAAGAGAGTGCCCACGAGCACTCAGAGTCCAAAACTGCCGAAGTTCCTTCCAAAAGCGCTACTAGCGCGAGTGATGCAGCGTCTGACGATGATGCAACCTCTATAAAAGATGTTGCTGATACGTTCTCAAGCTATCTTCGTAGTAGGCGTCGTGCACTTTTTAGGTTTGTACGCCGCTACAGCCTGCTTTCTGGCATTCTTGCGCTCTTAAGTCTTGCTCTTTTATCTGCGGTTATCGTCTTCTTTATTCGCGTGAGCAACGTTCCTTCAACAGATACTGTTATCGCTGACGCTCGTACACGAGCCGAAGCTCCAGCTTGGACTCCGGGTGAGTATGACGCTGATGAGTCCTTACTCCTTACGGGCATTGAAGTTGTTTCTCGCACCAGAAGTACCACGGCAATCTCCAGCGATGCCGCTCAGTTTGGCGCTACCGGCTACGCCAACTCTGTCGTACGCCTTACCTACACGGGTAACGCAATTGCTGCCACAAAGATTTCCAAGTTAGGATACGCAAATACCCAGGGCTGGAACGCTATTGGTGATGAAGAGACCCAATCTGTCTCCTACCAGGCAACTTCGGGCGTTTCCACCACAAAAGTCCTTGACGCTATTGGCGATGTGCTCGCAAAACTTGATGAGAAAAATCCAAACGAAGCTATTTCTTATAGCTCGCAGTTCTCTGGTGCAACGTTTACTGTTCTTGATGCGGGTTTTGATCGTGAACAGCAGACTTGCTGGGTAAGAATGTCAGGTGTTTCATCAACCTTCTATGGCTCGCTCACCTGTGATATTACTGCCTCGTTTACGTTTGATGCCTCTACGGGCACCTGGTCGCTAGACACAGTCAGCCCTTCGGCAGGGTTAAAGTACGACTACAGCGGACTGGTGGGAACGTGGAAGGGCACCTTTGTTAGCTGTGAAGCCAGTAGCGGCAGTCCTTGTTACGCTGGCAGAACTAATCCTTTAACGTTAACCGTAACGTCTGCTGGTTTTTCTCGGGATCAGCTGGTACTTACGGGTACTGCAGAGGGTGTTGTCCACAACCATGGAGCGCTCAATACCTCGTATCGTTGGTATCCCGGTGACACTGAGTTCAAGAACGCATCTGTCTCTCTGACTACTTCTGGAACCATCGGAGATCAAATTCAGGTTTCTGGAGTGGTAGATGTAACCAATGCAAGTCTGGATACTCATTCTGCTTCCAGCGCGGCCCTCATCACAACTCAAAAACCACAGTTGAAAGTCACTTTTGATATTGCTGATAACAGCGTGGTAGCTCAGCTTATTTCCACCCACACGGAAAATGGTCAGACCGTCACCTTTACTGATACCTACCAGCTCTCCAAAGAGTAAAAATAATCCCGTCAGGCCGAGTCTTTCCTGACGGGATTTTTATCATCAAATTACGAGAAGTGCGAAAGCTTGTTACTAAGCCTCGTCTTCGTTTGTATCTGTGGCTTCTTCGTTGTTCTTCTCGCCCTTGCTCATATGGCCACGAATAAGGCCAACGACTGTTGGAATGATTGAAACGGCAACAATACCCACAATCAGCAGCTCAAAATGCTCCTGAACTACAGGAATGCCGCCAAAGAAATAGCCGAGCAACACAAACATCGTGGACCAGGTTAGGCCGCCCAGGATGTTGTAGATACCAAAGTTGCGCCAGTGCATACCGCCCATACCAGCAATAAAAGGAACGAACGTGCGGATAAAGGGAAAGAAGCGACCTAAGAAAATTGCAAGATGACCGTGCTTGTTCAGGAACTTCTGAGTCTTCTCAATATGCTCTGGAGTAAGTGCCTTGACCTTTCCGGAAGCAATGATTTTTTGGCCGAAGAAGTGGCCAATCATAAAGTTCATCTGATCGCCAAGAATTGCAGCAGCCCACGTAATAACAAGCAATAAAACAATATTAAAGCCGCCATTATGAGCAAAAAATCCCGCTGCAAAAAGTAGAGAATCACCTGGTAAAAATGGGAAAAAGACTACGCCGGTCTCAATAAAAATAATCAGAAAAACAAAACCGTACGCAGCAAAAGGGCCTGTGGCAATCATTGAAGCAATAAATGCGCGAGGATCTCTAAGCAGTTCAATGATGTAGTTTACAAAACCCATCGATGTCCAATCGTCGTGACAAATGTCGCGGCAAGCAAAGTCAACGCCTAAGAAAAGCGCATTGAGTGGGAACGGATGCCCGCGAGTGACCCCTTATGGCTGCTGTCTCCCGACCCTGACCAGGTTCGAGGTGTCACGTCATCCGCACCCGCTCAATGCGCTGTAGATACTCTACCCTATTAGAGAAATCTTTGCACAGATCGTATCGCTTCTATGCATTTTTTGACGAATTTTTTTCAATTGCTTTGATGATCTTCTCGACGTTCTTTTTTCCTCTTGAGATACCTACATGCAAAATTCCAGCTATAGGAACAGATATGACGAGAAGAACTATGCCGCCCACGAGCACAGCCGTTGCCATAGAACTTGTAGAGAGACTTCCGTACACGCTGAGATATATAAGCCATGCTCCAATTGCGATACCAGAATAAGCGGCTCTTCTATAAACGCTTAGTGTTCCAAGAGCTTTTGTCTGCATACGAGCCTCGACAACCAAAGGGTTATCCTCGTGTGAATGAGAAGCTGCTCCTACATAGTTTTTCTTGCTCATAAAAACTCTCAATCAAAAGTGGCATCGCCGTACGACGATGCCACTTTATTACGTTTGTCTTTTCTGCGCCAGACAGGATTTTGCGCAAAAAATTAGTAAGACAGACCTGGGTTGAAGACGCCAATAACAACGCCAACAAGTGCTACAACAACAAGAATAAGCATAACAACCGTTGGGCTGAGCTTCTTCTTAGTCATCAACCACCAGCAAAGGTATACAAACAGAAGGTTCAATACCTTAGGGAAGATGCCATTAAGTGTTGTCTGAATGTCAACACCAGCAATATTCAGAGAAGTGGTGACGTTAATCCATGTAGCAGCAACAGAGCCAATGACCATAGTACCAATCATAACAATGGAGCTACGGAGAGCCTCGGACTCAGGACCAACAAGTGCCTCAACAGCAGAAGAACCCAGGCTATAGCCCTGGTCGTAAGCAAACTTCATGCCGAAGTACATAATGAGGTTCCAGACCACCACATAGAACAGTGGGCCAAGAACGGAGCCACCCTTAGAAAGGCCAAGTGCAATTCCAAGAAGAATTGGAATAAAGGTACCAACGATAATGGAGTCACCAAGACCAGCAAGAGGGCCCATAAGACCAGCGCGAAGACCATTGATGGTCTCATCGTCGATTGCCTCACCGTTTGCGCGAGCCTCTTCAAGAGAAGCGGTCAAGCCAACAACCATAGAACCAATCTGTGGCTCGGTATTAAAGAAGGTTGTATAGGTAGAAAGTGCCTCAACCTTTTGGTCATCAGTATCGTAAAGCTCGTCAACGATTGGAAGCATGGATGCAAGGTAACCAAATGTCTGCATGTGCTCCTGAGAGAAGCAGGTAAGATTGCCGTAAATCCAGCTCAAGAAAGACTTATTGCGTGCTTTCTGAGAAATGGTTTTCTTTTCAGCCATGATTAAATATCCTCCTCTTCTTCATCGTCTGCGCTTACATTGCCTGATGCTGCAGCAGCCAAACGAACATTCTTTGCCTGCTGAAGCTGATAGTTAAGAACAGCAAAGAAGACTGCTACGACTGCAGAGACAATGAGGTTCAGGCCAAGTGCGCCAGCAAGGATAAAGCCAAAGGCAAAAGTTACCCAATCAAGAGGCTTGGTAATAACCTGCTTGCACAAAATTGCAACACCAACGGTAGGAAGAAGGGTACCAACGGTGAAAAGGGTCATCATTGGGATACCGTTCATAGGGAGGTATTCCTTCATGATGCCAACCATGCTCTCGCCAGCCATGCAAATGAAGAATGTTGGAATGAACGAGAAAATAATGTGAGAAACCCAAGGGAATACAAAGTCAACCATTGGAATGGTCTTCTTAATACGACCCCACTCTTTGCTCTCCATTGCGCGCCAACCAATACCCTGCCATACAAGGTTCATGGTAGCAGTGCCGTAGAACAGAACAGTACCAAGAGTACCAACAGCTGCACCAATAGCAGCTGCCTGAGATGCAGCCTCAACAGAGCTTGGATCAAGACCATAAGCCTTGATTGCAAGAATTGCTAGAGGAATACCAATGTAGGAAACAGCACGAACGTCAGCGGAAACAGTTCCACCAGGTGTTACGAGTGCAATGTAGACCAACTGGATTGCTGCACCAACAATAATGCCAGTCTGGACGTCGCCAAGAATGACACCAACGACAAGACCTGCAACAAGTGGACGACCGAGGGTATAGTTACCTACGGTAGTACCAGCCATGCCAGGTAGTGACGCAAGGCATGCAAACAAACCCAAAAGGGCAGCTTGAAACGCATTAATTGCCATAAAAATCGCCTTCCGATTACTACTTTACGTCAAACTTCTCGCGGAATTTAGACCACTCACCAATTGCCTTTTCTTTAAGAAGAGCAAATTGAACGGTATAACCAGCTTTGGTTATATCCTCAAATGCCTGTCCCTCTTCTTGAGTAAAGGACTGGTTGTTGCCCAGCTTTACCGCACCAGGACGGTCATTACCAGGACCGATAATGACCGTGTTAATTCCTGGCTTAAAACCAAAGTCAACAAGAATTTTCTTCATGTCAACTGGGTTTTTAGTAATAAGAAAATAACGAGAATCGCTGTCTAGAACCTTCTGAGCGCTCTCTTTGAAGTGATCAAATGTCCAAACAAATACTTTCTTGTCAGGTGCTGCTGACTTGTAAGCAGACTTAAGGACAGGATTTGATGCAGCCGCATCATTAACTGCAATGATTCCGTCACAAGGAACCTCAAGGGCCCAACGAGTGACTGTCTGACCATGAATCATGCGGTCATCAACACGAACAAATGAAATCATGTTTTCTCCTAACATATTTCTTACGCAAGCAGCTACGCGTACTTGCAGTAATTACTAAAGGTCTTCCTCGTCATCGTCTTCAAGAGCTAGGACAATCTGATTAACGCCATTTTTGCCTTCGTTCAGGACTGATGACACAAGAGCTTCACCACTTAGACCATCGTCGATTGCCATCAAAGCACCAATTGCCATGGGAAGATTGGCACCACTAAAAGCCACGGTATGAGAAAGCAGGCCTTTTTTGGCGAGAAGATCAAGCGCATTAGTAAGTGGAGATCCACCGATAATGTCACCAAGAACGACAACCTCATCATCAGCAGTAAGTGGCTCAAGAATTTTTGACAAATTCTCTCTATATTCAGCTGCTCCCACGCCATCTTCCATGCTGTAGCTCAAGATGTTTTCTCTGGGCCCCATCAGCATGTCCATTACGCTATGCAGACCTGGTGCAAACGTTCCATGACTTACGAGCAAAAGGTACTTCATTACCGCTCCATTCCAGACAACACCTCTGTATCTGTACTACGCCAATACAAAATTTTTAGCCTGTTATGTAAATCATTTATCCTTCAAAAGCTACATTCCAGACTTGGCATCACATGGGTAGCCGTTATAACACAAAGTCGTACAGAGGTCGCCAGCATTCTAAAATTTTTAATATTCTCGATGCATTATTTTTTTAAATTTTATTCAAATTGTTTAATTAATCAAATGAACAAGTGTTCTAACAGCATAAATAAATATGCAGAAATTTTTTGCATATATGAACATAAAAGTAGCAATATTGCATATATTAGATAAAGAAATGTCCGCTCAGCACTCCTCGAAATACATTTCTAAAAGTAAGAAAGAAGGCCATACAAGATGACCTTCTTAACATGAAATAAAAAAATAATTTTATGTTATGTAACGTGTTATGTTCTGTTTCTGCGATAGAAATCAACAAGAGACTGAGTTGAAGCGTCTTGCTTTGCCAGTTCTTCGTCGTTATGAATTGCAGGGAAAATCTGCTTTGCAAGCTGTTTACCAAGCTCTACGCCCCACTGATCAAAGGAATCAATGCCCCACACAACACCTTCAACAAAGGTAATGTGCTCGTAGAGTGCAATAAGCGTACCAATAGCACGAGGATTAAGCTCTTTACCAAAGATAGAAGTAGTTGGCCTATTTCCTTCAAAGACGCGTGCAGAAACCATCCACTCTGGCGTTCCCTCAGCACGGACTTCATCAGCGGTCTTGCCAAAAGCAAGCGCTTTGGTCTGCGCAAAGAAATTGGAGAGGAAGAGCTCGTGGACATCAAGGTCTGCATCTTTTGTAGCAAAGGCAGTATTTACAAACGCAATAAAATCAGCAGGAATAATCTGAGTTCCCTGGTGAATAAGCTGGTAGAAGGCATGCTGGCCGTTGGTACCAGCCTCTCCCCAGAAAATCTCGCCTGTGTTAGAGGTAACCGCCGTACCATCCCAGCGTGTTGACTTGCCGTTGGACTCCATAGTGAGCTGCTGTAGATACGCAGGGAATCTATGCAGGTACTGACTATATGGAAGTACTGCGTGAGATGCTGCGCCAAAGAAATTGACGTACCAAACGTTTAAGAGACCCATAAGAGCAACAACGTTTTGCCTTAATGGAGTGGTCTTAAAGTACTCGTCAACTGCATTAAAGCCACTGAGGAACTCTGCAAAACGCTGTGGGCCAAAAACAATTGCCAGTACAAGACCAACAGCAGAATCAACCGAATAACGGCCACCAACCCAGTTCCAGAAACCAAAGGCATTCTCTGGGTCAATGCCAAACTCTTCTACCAGATCAAGTGCAGTAGAAACAGCAACAAAATGCTTGCGAATAGCTTCTGCATTCTGAACTTCCGAGCCGTCAATAACGCCCTGTTCAGCAAGCTTTTCCAAAAGCCATGTGCGAGCACAACGAGCATTGGTAAGTGTTTCAAGTGTAGTAAAGGTCTTGGAAACAATAATAAAAAGCGTTGTTTCTGGATCAAGATCCTCGGTTTTCTCGCCAAGGTCAACAGGGTCAATGTTGGAGACAAAGCGAGCAGTAATACCGGCGTCAGCAAAAGGCTTTAGAGCCTCGTAAACCATAACAGGACCAAGGTCAGAACCACCAATACCAATACTTACAACAGTCTTGATAGGCTTGCCAGAAACACCCTTCCACTCTCCCGAGCGAACTCGGTCACAGAAGGCATACATCTTGTTCAAAGTCTGGTGAACATCGGCGACAACATCTTGTCCGTCAACAATAAGCGTGCCTGCTTCAGAGGCAGGACGACGAAGCGCTGTATGAAGAACTGCTCGGTCTTCAGTAGTGTTGATATGCATGCCTGCGTACATAGCGTCTCTACGCTCTTCAAGCTTGACCTCTTTTGCAAGATCACACAGAAGATCAAGCGTCTCTTGCGTGGCAAGATTTTTAGAAAGATCGATATGGAACTGGTCTAGCTCAAACGTAAGATTCTTAGCGCGCTGTGGGTCTTCTGCAAACCATTTCTTCAGCGTAGCCTTAGTATCTTTTAAGCTGGTGTAATGCTTTGTAAGTGCTTGCCAAGCTTTAGTCTGTGTTGCGTCAGTAGGCAAAATGCTTGGTGCTGTAGGTGATGCCATACCAGTCTCCTTTTTTTGACTACCTCAAGGATAATCTGAGCAGCGCTCATGAAACGTCACAATGTTGTTTTTCGTAAAAAATACGACAAATCATTACTAATAGGGTTCCCCCAAAGGTGGAACCTGTTTAATTGCAGCCCAGCGCATCTGCTTCTGATGAGGATCATCAAGCGCACCGGCAAAGTTATCAAGATTAACCACGCGCATTCCACATACATGGACAAGAACACGGGGCGAGAAGGTCTTCTCGGCATCAGTTTTAAGCTGGTCAAGCTCGTCTGCATACGCTTCGCGCACCGACGCAACTGCTGCATCATTTACCAAGAGCACCGTGTCAGGACTAAAAGCACTTATCGCCTGCCTAACGAGCTCTGGATTTATGGGCTCGCCTGTTTTTGTTGTGGTAAGCAAGGTGGCCCATGCCTCAGGTGCATAGCCTAAATGCTCTAAAGAAGCTTTAAGTGCAGAAAGTTCTGGTTCCTCAAAGTCTTCTTGCCCTTTTACTAACAAAACCGATGCAAAAGCATTGCCTGTCATACACACCCCCTGAGCAGCAAAATCTCCAAACTCATGCGTTGTTTTTGCCATGTAGGCTTCTTTTCGCATAGATCTTTCGCTTGGCATGCGCACCTCTTTCTTATATGCCAACTATGCACGTAATTCACAATTTGAGCAAGTCTATAAAGTTATGTGTATACACTTTTCTAATTTGGGGATAAGTTTGCTAAGTGCTTGAAATTAAATGGCCTAAAGGCCGTGTGTAACTGGAGGTTCGTTATGGCACAGCAGCTTACTACTGCAGAGTTCGATTCTGTTCTTGCAAACGCAGACAAGCCTGTTCTTGTTGATTTCTGGGCATCTTGGTGCGGTCCTTGCCGTGCTCTTGGTCCAGTTGTCGAGGAAGTTGGCAATGAGATGGCAGACAAGCTTGACGTTTACAAGGTAAACGTTGATGACGAGGCAGATCTTGCAACTCGTTTCCGCATCGTCTCTATCCCAACCCTCATCCTCTTCAAGAACGGCGAGCCTGTTCACACCATGGTTGGCAACCTTCCTAAGGCTGACCTCGTTTCTGAGCTCAACGCTAACCTGTAAGTTCTTGTGTGCCACGCGGCTGCGCTGGCTTATCATTGAACTAAGCGGCGGTACGTCTATCGGCGTGCCGCCTTTTTGTTACAAGGAGAACTAATGGCCGATAAAAGCCTTGATGCCCAACAGACAGGACTTTTAAAAGGAGTTCGTAAGCGCCTCTTTCTACAGCGTCTACGTTCTAGCCTTTCTACCATCATTCTGCTTGTCTCTTCAGCAATCTTTATTTTTTTGCTGATTGACGTTTCTGAAGGTGACGTCATCGGCATTGATCACTTTGCCTACAGACTCTTTGTTGTCCACCTAAGAACTCCCCTTCTCACTGAGATAATGGAGGGGTTCTCTGGACTTGCAAGTCCTGTCACCGTTATTGTCATGCTTATTGTGGTTGCCGCGTTTGCGCCAGGACCAAGTGTTGGCAGGCTCGCCTCCATCAACCTTGGCGGTGTTGTCATTGTTGACCTTATCTTTAAGGCCATTGTCCAGCGCCCACGTCCAGATGGTTTTAGGCTAGTCGTTGAAACTGGCTACAGCTTTCCCTCGGGCCACTCGATGTTCTCGATGGCTTTTTATGGTCTGCTTATTTGGCTTGTCTGGCATTACGAGAAAGACAAACTACAACGCTGGATTTGGTGTGGTCTTTTCTCCGCGGTCATCATTATGATTGGCGTCAGCAGAATTTATCTGGGCGTGCACTACGCCACCGACGTTATTGGTGGTTTCTCGCTTGCCCTTGTATGGCTGGTTCTCTTTACTAAGCTGATGATTCCATCGCTTATTTACAAGAAGAAAGTACCTCAAGCGAAGACAGACTAATAATTTCTGCGCTAACTACCTGAGCCGCTTCATCATCAACAATAATGCGTCCCATAGTTGCGCCCTCGCGACCACGTGGGTAGGTAGGACTTCCTGGGTTCATCACGAGCGTATTGGTCCACTCGTCACGCTGTACAAAAGGCTTATGCGTATGACCACAGATAGCAATGTTGCATTTAACCAGGTCAAGCCTCTCGCGATAATGGCATACCTGCCACTTTAAACCGGCCGCAAAGAAAATAATCTTTTTCTTTACCATGGGGCCATAGTTGTAGCAAAAGTCATTATTACCCAGGCAGAGCTTTACCGGAGCAATCTTCTGGAGTGTCTGATAATCAGCGTTTGAAGTGATATCCCCTGCATGCACAATGTAGTTGGCGCCCTGCAGAGCTTCAAGCAACTCAGATGACAAATACCCATGCGTATCTGAAATTACATCAAACCTTACAAGTGCCATACCAAACTCCTACGTGCGATTTTAAGCCTCTGGCGAGAAACCCTTTGAGCTTCTACAGTCCCAGTGCTCGCTTGAGTGCGACCACACGACGGCGTGAAACCGAAATGTGACGCTCCTCAAATCCCTGAATAGTCAACTGTAGGATACCAGCAGAGATAACCTCAACATCGTCAACATACTCAAGATTCACGATAAAGCTACGATGAATGCGGAAGAATCCGTGTGGCGCAAGGCGCTCTTCAAGTTTTTGCAGAGAAATAGTAGACAAGAAGCGATCGTCTTCTGTGTAGATGCAAGAATAGTCGTCTTTTGCCTCAATAAAGCGAATCTGATCAATGGGAACAAGAACCTTGCTTCCGCTCTTAATGACAGGAATTCGCTCAATGGTTGCCATAGGAGACTGAGGACGAAGGCGCTCCTCAACCTTATCAAGAGCCTGCTCAAGGCGCTCAGTCTCAACGGGCTTCATCAGGTAATCTACCGCGTTAACGCCAAATGCATCCAGCGCGTACTCGCTATATGCGGTGACAAACACAATCTGGGGAGGATTCTTCAGCTTGTGAAGGGCCTCTGCAAGCTGCATTCCATTTGTCTTAGGCATGGAGATATCGAGGAACAGGACCTCAACGCGAGACTCCATGAGTTTCTCGACAGCATCCCTTGCACTTGTGGCCTCAATGATTTCCTCGAGACGTCCGGTCTCCTCAAGCAAGAACTTGAGTTCAGAACGGGCTGGAGCCTCGTCATCAACAATCATGGCACGCATGTCATTCATCTCCCAACGGCCTAACGCAGCGTTAAGCAAAAACTGATACTACTATGCTGTTGCCTGCAGTGCCGCACCTGCAAGCTTGAGTGTCACGCACGTACCCTGCCCTGGTTTAGACATGATTTCCATGCCAGAGCCAACGGCGTAGAAGCGCTCAACTCGCTCAGCTACGTTCTTAATGGCAATACCCGTGCCCCTATTTCTCCCCGAAGAATCCTGCGGGGTAGGACCTTGACCATTAAGTAAGCGAGAAACAGTCTCTTCATCCATTCCAAGACCATCATCAGCAACAGATATAAGAATATCATCATCATCGCGTGTGACGTGGATGTCAATATGGAGGGCGCCTTCATCTTTCATAGCGTGCCTCACGGCATTCTCGACAATAGGCTGAATCAAAAAAGACGGTACCTGAACATCTTCGCATCCCTCATCGACATGCTCAGACTCTTGAATACGTTCTTCTCCAAAACGCGCCTTCTCAATTGTCAAATACCTGCGCGTTTGTGTCAATTCCTGAGAAAGCGGAATGAGCGCACCCTGAGAGCTCTCAAGCGTACGGCGATAAAACACAGAAAACTCGCGAAGCAGATCTCGCGCCTTATTGGGGTTTGTACGCGTAAGAGATGCAATGGTATTGAGCGTGTTGAACAAGAAATGCGGATTAATCTGTGCTTGCAAGGCTTTGACCTCAGCTCGAGCGGTTAGCTCTGCCTGGCGATCAAGCTCATA
>CAUUUQ010000015.1:0-27524 GCA_963548345.1 uncultured Atopobium sp.
CCGTCAGCAAGAAGCTTTACGGTAATTGAGGTAGCGTCTGGCTGTGCAATTGCATTGCCGTCAGCATCAAGCCATTTCTTCTCTACCTTGACGTCCATGATGTCAACAAGCTGGTTTGCGACCTTCTCGGTACGACGCATAGCAGCTTCGTTGTTGTAGATAACGCTCATGTCGTTGTATGCAAAAGCCTCGGAGAGATTTGGATCATACAGAGGTGCCTTCATGGTTAGGACCGCAGATAGAACGGTGTACGGAGGCAGAATAGTGCCATCCTTGCCAACAATCTTGATTGCCGTTACCTTGGTGTAGTCAGCTGGAGTCTTAGTCCATTCTGGGCTGTTAATCTCGTTGATATCGTTCTGAGCTGGGTGCTCATCGGTACGATAGTAAATATCGTACTGGGAGCTGACGTCAGTTGAGCCAATCTTCAGATCAATAGGACCCTGAAGTGTATTGCTGAAAGCAGAGTTTCTGCCGTCGCCCACATATGGCAACACGTCATACATAAGAATCTTATTCATTGGCGTGTTGTAGTAGTTACGGATGCTCAGACGATACTGGAACAATCCGCTGGTATCAGTGACGCCGCTAAAGTCAGTCATGATAGTAGCCGAGGTAAATGCCCTACCGTAGAATGCACCGCCACCAGCAATGTTTGGCTCGAGGCTACGGATGTGCTTGTCGGACTGGATACTCTCAACGTTGTTGCCCAGAACCTTTGCGGTTGCCTTCAGAATGGTCTCGTCAGTAACACCATTCATGTTGATGTCTAAATCGTCTTTTACAAAGTTACTGGCGTTGTACATACCAGAGAAATCATCTGGCGTTCCGTGAGTCCAGTTTGTTGCGTAGAAGTAGACATCATTGTTGTTGTTCAGAACGTCATTCTCGGCCTTAGAAGGAATGATGTCGTCGTTGATTACCAGGTTCCTAATCTCATAACCCATGCTTCCATACTGATACACGTATCCAGATGGAAGGGTAATCTTGATTGCATTGCGTCCAGTCTCGTTGTAGTTCCTGATGTACTCAACCTTCTCAGGCTGCAGTGAGTCAGCAATTGGAGAAACCGAGGTGTTCTCGTCATAAGAAACACCGGCAGGGAGAAGATCGACGAAGGTTGGATTCTTCAGGTAGCGAGCAGGTGAAAGCTCTGTCAGCGCAAAGCCCACGCGAGCACTAAAGCGCTCGTTTGGCATACCAACGCGCTGGTACCAAGAGGACTTGGACAGCCAGACCTTCTCGCTAAATGGAGTAAAGCGAGTATCCCAATTTGCGGAGAAGTTCATTGGGGTCTTGGTACCGTCGGTATTAACTTTGTTGGCGTTGACCTTGATGATGTTGGTGATAGGCCTATCGCTGTAAACCTCGCCAAATGGATTCATGAACATCATCTGGATGTTGAAATCAATGTTGCTGGTTGGCTGCAGGGTTACATTCTTGAAGTAAATACCAATCTTCCTGTACTGAGGAGAAACAGCAGAAGCATTGGACGGGTCGAGCGTGCCCTGGTTAATCTGGTCCAGATAAGACTGCAGCTGTTGCTGGCTAGCCGAGTTCATATCAGCACGATATAGCCAGTTTGCTCCATTTTTCTTAGTAGGAATGATGTCGTAGCTTCCATCAGCTTTATAACCACGAACCTCAATCTGGTCCATGTTAAGTCCAACTCGCTGGCCAACTGCAACAAGGTTGCCGGTCAGAGCAGTCATGAAGAGGCGGTTGTCAGTGTTGGCAACGTCCTCGATGAACTCGATGTCGGTGAGTGGGGTGTCCAGCTTGTTGACCAACTTGATGGTGTAATCAAGCTTCTTAACAGCAAGACCGTTCTTGTCGTACTGGATGGTAACGGGACCGCGCTTGCTAAGCATACCATTGCCGCTGAAATCATTACCAGCAAGACGGAATTGCTTAGAGTCGTCGTCAAAGTTGTGCTCGTTGCCTGGGACTTGGCCAACTGTCTCTTCAGCGGCACTTGGGTTATAAGGAATGCCCTGAAGAGTAGCTGTGTTGTTAAAGATTACACGGTTAGTTCCATTGAGGTAACGAGCTCCTGGGAAGGAAAGCTTGAGCTGGGAATACGCAGGAAGGTTATCTCTGATGTAGTCGTTGAGAATGGTGGTTCCTGCAGGAATATCAAACTTGAGGGTTACGGTACGTCCATCTGGGCCGAGTGTCCAGTTAGGGTTCTTAGCTGGGTCAAAGTGCGCAGTTACCGTCTGGCCAGCATCGTTTACATATGTTGGAAGAGTATCAGTAATAATGATGGAACGATAAGCGCGATAGTACTGGTAGAGTCTAAAGTTGAAGATAACGTCAGCTGTCTTGTCATTTGAAAGTGCATTTGAGCTACCTGGGGCATTAATGCCACCGTACAGGAGCTGGTCGTTACTCTCTTCACCAGCAACTAGCTTCATAAGCCAAGGCTTGTCGTAGGTAATGGAGTATGTCTGATCAGGCATGTTAGCAAGCTCGGTGCCGTCTGCATTGTACACACGAACAACTGGCTTGAGCTGGAAATCTGCTGGGGTAACCATATCTCTGAAGCTCATAACGTAAGGGAGCTCCAGCTTAACGGTGGTGTCGATAGTGTTGAGGTACAGGCGCTTAATGGTCCTGCCATCAGGGGTAACGATGGTCTCCTCGCGCTTGATAATAGGCTGAGTAGCTGCTGCTGGAGTAGCAAAGTTATCAAGATAGGTGTTAGGCGTAATGTTATTTGTATTGTTGATATTTGTATCAGACTGCTTGGTGTTTACCTCAATCTCCAGGTAAAGACCGTCGATTGGCTTATGGAGGCCAGTTGCGTCAATCTCGATACCTGTGGAGATGTTTGCATTGCCCTTAACGGTTGTGGGTGAAGTGGGTTTAAGGTTAACAGTAAGCTCTCCATCAGCACCAAAATCAATGTTTTGTGTTAACGGATATGTCACTGCCTTTGCAACAGTGCTTGTACCCAAAATAATGATACCGGTGAGCATCATTATTGCTGCAAACATAGTTGCAAACGACTTCTTAAAGTTGCTCATATCAACCCCATCTTTCCTATCGAACGTACCCCTGGAGATATATAAAGCTCCACTAAACATACTAATGGTTTTTGACAAAATATTTAAAGAAATATCGTGTTCAAATAAATTTTTTTATTTCAATCTTGGACAAAGACTTTGAAAACTGACTAAATTGCGCACAATTAATGCTACAAAGTGCGTAGATTTAACTTCATTACTCCTGGCGAGAAAAAACGTGCACACCAAGCCATTCTATTTTCCATTTCCTTCTTACTCCTTCAAAAAAATTGGCTGGCGTATACGCGTCAGCCAAAAATAATTCTTCGGTCAGTACTTTCTGCAAAAAATGATACTGGAATAAGTACATATCAACAATAAACAGACATCCCTATGAATAAATAATCAAATTAACTCCATAGTTTTGTACCACGGAGTCGTCGTGGCGACGAACGTTGCTTTTTGGATTGACTTTAAGTTGCCTTTAGGTTGTTTTTACTTCCAAGTTCATCGGGTTTCTCGCCAAAATGTTGTGGATACAACAAATGAGCGTAACAAACAAACGTAAAATAGAGTTACTGCTAAGCAATCTGCATGTAAAATTAAACAAGCTGCTGTTAGACACTATAGGAGAGTCGTGCCAGAACGAGCCTACATTTCCAGATCAACTCACCTGATGGGCGCGACTATCACCATTTCTTTATTGCCACCCTCCAATGATTCACAGGAAGAGTACACTGCAGAACAGCTACTTGACGATGTCTTTGAACTCCTTAACATCTATAACCAGCGGTTTAGCGCAAATGACGCAAATTCCGAGCTTATGCAAGTTAATCAAGCGGCAGGCAAACATCCTGTCTCCGTTGACCCCGAGCTGTTTGAGCTCATTCAGATTGGCAAGGAGCAAAGCCTCCTACCAGAGAGTCATTTAAACATTGCTCTTGGTCCTCTGGTACAAACCTGGCGAATCGGCTTTGCTGACGCTCGCATTCCAAATAACGTCGAGGTCGCGCACGCGTTGTCGCTTACGGATCCACAGCTCATTGCATTAGACCCTCTGAACTGCACCGTGTTTCTCGCCAAAGAGGGCATGAAGCTGGACCTGGGGTGCCTGGCAAAAGGCTACATCGCCGACAAAATTGCAGATTATCTGGAAAGTCAGCACGTCACTTCTGCACTTATCAACCTTGGCGGTAACATTAAGACAATTGGCACCAATGTGCTCGCGGGCAGGCCGTGGCAGATTGGCATCCAGGATCCGCGACAACCACGAGGCACCAACCTTGCTGTGCTGCCTATTTGCAACCAGTCCGTGGTGACCTCCGGCACTTACGAAAGGAAACTGCAGATAAACGGGCACACCTATCACCACATTCTTGACCGCGAGACCGGCTATCCAGTTGACACGCAACTTGCGAGCATCACGATTATCTCGGACAACTCGCTTGACGGAGAAATTTGGACCACGCGCCTTTATGGCGAGAAACCCAATCAGCTCCTTGCCCATGTGGAACAAGAAAAAGGCATTGAGGCACTCATAGTAACCACTGATAATCGCGTATATTATTCGTCAGGAATCTCGCCTGAGTTCCTTGCGTAATTCAGAAAGGAAGTTTGATGCTTAACTTTGTTGGCCTTATTGGCACCAATTCAAAAGAGTCAAATAACCGAAGACTCCTGCAGTTTATGCAGAAGCATTTTGCCGACAAGGCCACTATTGAGCTGGTGGAGATCGACAACATTCCCCTGTTCAACAAGCCTCAAAAGATGAAGGTTCCCGAGGTTGTCTCAGAGCTCGCAAAGAAAATTGAGGCCGCCGACGGCGTCATTATTGCAACTCCAGAGTACGACCACTCCATTCCAGCCGTCCTTCAAAACGCGCTTGCTTGGCTGTCCTACGGCATCTTCCCTATGGTCAACAAGCCAGTCATGATTGTCGGCGCATCCCTGGGCACACTCGGATCTTCTCGCGCGCAGCTGCAGCTCCGCCAAATTCTGGACGCTCCCGAGCTCAAAGCCGCAATCATGCCAGGCTCCGAGTTCCTTCTTGGCCGCGCTCAGCAGGCATTTGACGAAAAGGGCAGCTTAAAGGACAAGGCTACTGTCAAGAAGCTTGACCTGCTCTTTGACGATTTCCGTCTGTTTGTGAAACTCAACGAAAAAATGGCCGCATCGCGCGAACTTCTCCGCAAAGAGGCTGAGAACTTTGACTGGGAAAACCTGTAGGCCTGGAAGGAACTACTACTATGAAATTTGTCGGAATCGTCGGTTCAAATGCGGAGATTTCCTATAACCGAAAGCTTCTGCACTTCATCAAAAAGCACTTTTACAAGCAGTTTGAGCTTGAGATCCTTGAGATTGATAACATTCCCCTGTTCAACCATGACCTTAAGTGGGACGAGAACTTCCAGCTCCGTCTGCTGTACAACAAGATTACCCGCGCTGACGGCGTCATTATTTCTACGCCCGAGCACAACCATACCATCTCACCTGCGCTGAAGAGTGTCATTGAGTGGCTCTCCTACGATGTGCATCCGTTTGAGAACAAGCCTGTCATGATTGTCGGCGCTTCTTACTACGACCAGGGAACTTCTCGCGCACAGGTACATCTGCGCAAGATTTTGGACGCTCCAGGTGTAAACGCATACGTTTTACCTGGTAACGAGTTCCTTCTTGGAAAGGCCAAGCAGGCTTTTGATGAGGACGGCAACATTATCGACGAGCGCACCGTCGGCTTCCTGGGCCTTTGCCTGGATAACTTTGTCAAATACGTAGAGGTGGTCTCCAAATTGAAGAAGCCAAAGCCAATCGCGCCAGAGGATCTGGACGTAACCAACTCAATTTCCACCACTATCCAGGGCATTGATCCCGACGATCCTGATTGGGTCGAGAAGGCCGCCGAGCTTGTGGGCGCGGTCTCGGGCGACACATACGTTAAGCTTGATCACGGCATTTTGACGGTCAACCAGATTGACATGTTCCTGAAGGCAATGCCATTTGAGCTAACTTACGCGGACGACAACAACCAGTTCCTCTACTACAACAACGCTCATGACAACCCAGACACTATGCTGGCAAAACGCGTTCCTGAGCAGTCGGGCAACCGTCTTTCCACAGTTCACAGCTCTCTTCCCGAGGGTCGTATGAAGAACGTTGAATTTGTCATCGGCGTTCTTCGCAACGGCGACAAAGAATACGTACGCACCATTGTCCCAGGTACACCAGCCGACATCATCAACACCCACAACTACCAGGCAATGTACTACCCCGATGGCTCGTATGCGGGCATTAACGAGATCGTCTTCAACTTCAAGCCATGGTTGGATTGGTACCTACAAACCACAGGTCAGCGCCTCGTAAGCGCTAGCGGCGCTGCTGTTCCACCAGCTGGCGCTCCCGCCCCTGCTGCTGGTGCTCCCGCACCAAGTTCAGGCGTAGATGCTACCTCGGGTGCAAGCGCCTAACGTGCAGCTACGCACCGCGCAACACGCGGCCGCGACGCGCGTCCACGACGCGCCTGACGCGCCTACGTGCGCCTACGTGCGCCTACGTGCGACCAAGCGCAATGATGCACAACTGAAGTGATACACTTCCCTCGCCTTCCAGAAACAGACCTCTGGAAGGCGAGTTTTTGTGTTAAGTTGCTAAATTTCTATTTAGGTTAAATATGTATTCATTTCTACGAATATCTATGCACAGATATTCAATTTTGTGTATCACTCAATTTTTAGACCAAAATTTTAGGGGCTAAAAAGGTAAAAAATCCGTTTAGTTGGAGATCAAAACTTTAATAAGTCATTTTTATGCCCAACTAAGACGATTTTTTACCACCATTGCAATTTTTTATCTGCGAAAACTCGCTATGCAGAAAAATGAAACCCCAACTAAACGCATTTTTTACCACTTTGGATAGAATCAGCAATTGGCATTACTGGACATACTTCAATTAACTGGGCATCTTTCACTCGACTGTTCATCGCTTGACTACCGGACACCGTAGAGCATTACTTAACAACACCCGACAGCTACTGCCCTTCAAACTTGTTGATCTTTCGGTCATAAGTAAGCAGGCCGTTTACCTCTTCCTCAACATCAGACACCTGGGTGTAAACGTATCCCGAAAGGCCTTCAACCTGCAGCGATTCCGCCACTGCAAGCAGCTTTTGGACAGCTCCTCGCCAATCCTCAACTGTGGCAAAATCCCCGTATCCATAAGAATGGTCAAGTGACGTATGACCTGATGTCATCTGCGCCAGACCACCAAACTCAGAAATTATTGCTGCTCGATTCTCCCGTTGCTTTCCATGCCAACCCGCACGAAGCGGTCGGAAATAATTGTGAATGCTCAGGAAATCGCCGCATCCCTGGTCGTACCAGCCGCTTGTTGCATCAATTGGTCGTGTTGCATCCAAGGCGCGAACAGCCTCAGTAGCAGCCCGTGCATCAAACTGTCCCCAACCCTCGTTGAAGAGCGTCCAAATACCAATTGATGGATGTCCATCCAGGAGCTTGACCATTTCCTGACAAGTTTCTGTCCACTCCTTGCGATAGCCATCTTCACCTGCGGATAAAGCCTCGTGATGACTTGGTGTTGTGTCGTCAAATCGACCCCAGGTAAAACTGAACAGCGTCGGCTTCTGACTCGTGTGCTAGGGACTATACGCGCTTCCACCCGAAACACAATCCTGCCAAACCAGCATGCCGAGTCGGTCGCAGTGGTAGTACCAACGCTCGCTTTCAATCTTGATATGTTTACGCAGCGTATTAAAACCGGCCGACTTCATAGCCTCTATGTCATATACCAGCGCATCATCGGACGGCGCGGTCATCAATCCGTCAGACCAGTAGCCCTGATCCAGCACACCGCGCACAAAATATGGCGCTCCATTCAAATGCACCCTTGGCACACCAGCCTCGTCAGGCTTCACCTCAACAGTACGAAACGCGCAATAGCTCCGAACAAAATCGACCACCACACCATCCTGCCAAAGTGTTGCCTCCACGGCATAGAGGTGCGGACTCTCCGGCGACCACAACTGCGGGTCATCCACATGCAGCTCAGCGGATATCTCCCCTGCCTCGTCCACCGGAAGTGTGGCGAGAAGAACGTCTTGTCCAAGCTCGTCTTTGAGCGTCAACTCCAGCTTAAACGCGCCCGTTTGTACTCCGGCCAGCCCGCTTGCCCGCACGTTCGCTCTAACCTCAAGCGCGCCAAACATATCACCCTTCAGCGTTAGCGACTCAAGATGAACCGCAGAAACAACCTCGTACCACACGCTTTGCCAAATGCCACTCTGAGCGGTGTACCAAATGTCGCCACGCGAAAGTCGCTGCTTACCGCGCAGTTGAGAGCCAGTGTCACTTGGATCCCAAACGCAAAGTACGAGCTCAGCCGTGTCCGCACTGTCTGCCATGTCCGCACTGTCTGCCGTGTCCGCACTGTCTGCCGTGACCACACTTTCTGTCCTCACAGCAGACGCAGTACTCTCTCCCGTTTCAGACGAGCCAAGTAAATCTGTCACATCAAAGGAAAACGGCAGGTAACCACCAACATGCGTGCCGATAAGCTTGCCATTAACTAAGCACGCGCACATCCAGTCAACTGCTTCGAAATGCAGAATAAGTCGCTGGTCATCGGCCAGTTTAGGTAGTTCAATTATGCGCTTATACCACAAAAGTTCGCTCGGCTGCACCGTACGACCAACACCAGAGAGCGGAGCTTCTGGCGAAAACGGCACCATAATCTGTCCGTCCCAACGGGAAGGAATTGTCTGTTGCGCAAGGATCTCCACACCAATCTCGCCATCTACCGGCACAATCGTATAATCCCACACGCCGTTTAGCATCACGTAATTGTCGCGCTGCATACGAGGACGCGGATACTCAGGCAACACGTTCGACGAATCAAGCGCCTCTCCCCAAACAGTCGTCAGAGAATTGAGTGTCTCCTCCGTATGCTTTTTGGGTGCACTTGCCAAAACGCGACGAATATCCAGCATGGTTTCTCTCGTTTCTCCTGAAGCAGCAGGTACAAGCACATGACAAGCCAGCGTGACGTATGTATATCATAGCCACTTCGTAAAAGAATTTATATAGCGAGAAAACCGAACAAACCCCAGCTCAATTCGAACTAAGGCTCAAATAGGGCTGAGGCTCAGCACCACTCAAAACCCACGTAAACGCTAGTGCCTGGGAAACCATGGAATGCAGCGATTGACTCGTTTGCAGTACTCTTTGTACTCATCGCCAAACTGCTCGAGAAGCCACTTCTCCTCTGTAGCCTGCATCATTACAGTTAAAATCGCCCAAAACACAAGGGGTAGTGGTAGCAGATAAAGGTTACTAGAGAGCAGTGTTGCACCTGACATGACAAACGCAAATGCGGAGTAGATAGGGTTTCTGACCAGCGCATAAACACCAGTGGTTACCAGCTGATTTGCAATGATCTTCTCGCGAAGTTTTTCTTTGATGGCAGCGGAAACCCAAAGCCAGATGCCCACAATCAGAAAAGCTGTACCTACGGCGTGCATCGCGCCGACCGTTGCTCGAATGCGAAGATACGGGAGAATTCCCAACTTAGACAAGGTAATACACGCAACTGTCAGCGCCGTGATGGCAATCACGTAAGCGGGACCGACGCCAAGTACCGGAAGATGATCCTTCTTCTCGTTCTGAGCAGGCATGGGTTAACTCCGTTCGATTAGCATTTTGTTAGCTATAGCTAACTACAGCATAAAGTTTACACCTAAAACTACACTTTGACGTGAGGATTTTTATACTGACCATGTCTGTTCGTTGTCCCCTTACCATACTGAATGGCAAACGTAGGACAATGATGTAGACAACGAAGACATGCGGCGCACCGATCTTTAATCCACACAGGTTTCTTATCATTCATCTGAATGGCCTGAACTGGGCACTTTAGTGCGCAAAGACTACATCCGATGCACTTATCTGAAACCGAGAAGTGCTGTGTCTTTCTCTCGTTGTTATACATGGGATCCATAAAAAGTCTAACTGCATACGGAACAACGCCCTGCATGTGATTGCCAACAGTACGCTCTTTGATGCCGCTTAAAACAGCGTTGATATAGCTCTCGGCGTTGTCGTTAATTTGCTGGACCTTTGTCTTGTCGCTCAAATCAAAAATTGGAGTCCAGGTATCAGGCATTTTGACGCTAAAACCAGCGTTGAGCTCTAGTCCTTTGTTGGCAAGAATCTTTTTTGCGTCAACAAACGTGCAACCAGCCGTTATTCCGTACGTTGTTACAATGAACGAGTACGGCGCAGAGGCACTTATAACCTGGAGATTCTGCAAAAACTCCCGAGTTGTAATGGGAAGTTCCCAGTTATAAACTGGCGTCACGATGCCAAGCATCTCATTTTCTGAGAGATTTACCTGGCCGTTTGAAACCTCAATCGAGACTGCAGTGTCATCAAACTCCGCGGCAATTCGCTCGGCAACATATTTGCAGTTGCCTGTTGCAGAAAAATACAAAACCATGTGTCCCTCTCCCGCGCGGTAGTTGCCTACCCACGCTTCCCTTGCACTAATAATAAGCTATTTCACCTGGTTAATATCAGTTACTATCCACTATATGAGTGTCCATTACACTGGACACTCAAAACTCTTTTTAAGCCTATGATTTTTTAACGATGAGAAATAAATTACCTGTTCAAACAGCTGATTTTTTTCTCTAACATCTCTGAAAGGAACGCATCATGGAACGAACAATTGACGTATCTACAAAATTGAGCACGCAAGTTCCGCCTGACACCATTAACGTTGATATTACAATTCGAGGAACTTCCAAGATCCGTGAAAACTGCACAGCCAAATATAATACGCTGCTTCAAACAATAAAAGATGCTCTAGAGAAAAACGGGTTACCTGCTTCAATTCTAAAAAACAATAACTATTCAGTTTCTGGACACGAAGTAAACTGGTACAAGAAAGATGATGAGGGTGACTATTATGTCGCCGAGAAAAAATTTCTGGGATATAATTTCCGCGCAGAACTATCTGTTGAAGAACATCTTGAAGAAGATCTTGTCGAGAAAATCTGGAAAGCACTCAGTTCATGTGGTGATGAAGTGACCTTTTCTGTTGAGTTCTCGATAGCACATAACGACACCATTAAAGACAACCTATCTGCAGATGCTATTATTGCCTGTCATCAAAAAGCAAATCTTCTTGCTAAGGCTGCCGGAGCAAAGGTGGTTGGGCTTAAGCACGCAGACTACGACTTTAACAGAAGAGAACTAGCGTATAAAGCCCGCGATCATAGAGCTTTTTATGATTCTGATTGTGGAAACCAAGTTCCTACATTTGATTCATCAGACATAGACATCTGTTGCTACGTCAGCACTACATGGGACATCGAGCTCCTACCACCAGACGATCTGCTGTAGCCACACAATCTACCGCACCTCAAAGGGTTTCTCGCCAGGCGAGAAACCCTACTAGTAGCAGGCTGTATTCGGGTGCAAGCCGTTTACACGTACCTCGTTTACTGGTAGCGGAGCGACTCAACAGGATTGAGCTTTGAGGCTCGTCGAGCAGGCCAGTAGCCAAAGATCAGTCCGATGCCAATGCAGATTCCCGAGGTAATCATCACGATGTTCGGCGTGATGATAGGCGTGATGCCCGTACCAAGCGTAATCATGCTGCTAAACGAGCCTGCCAGTCCCCACGCTCCGGCGTAACCCAGGGCAATGCCAATCACGCCGCCCATGATGCAAATTAAAATGGACTCGCACAGGAACTGCTTGGTGATGTCGGACGCGCGAGCGCCCAGAGCCTTACGCAGGCCAATCTCCCTAATGCGCTCCGTCACGTTAGTGAGCATCATATTCATAATGCCAATGCCGCCAACCAAAAGCGAAATACTTGCCGTAGCAGTAACCAGAATCTGGAATGACATCAACGTGGCGTTCATCTGTTCAATGATGGACGAGAGCGTCATAACTGTCACGCGATCTTCAGCCTGTGTAGAAGGAATATTAAACCAATCCAGTAACCAGGACTTTGTTTTATCCGCAAGCGCCTTCATATCAACATTTTCGCGAGCGTACCCAAAGACTTGACTGATAGTTTTAGTGCCTGTAAGACGCACGGAATACGTGGAGTACGGCATATAAGCTAGCAGCGTTTCTCCTTGACCACCAGCATTTGGACCACCGTTTGTCACGCCAACGATGGTGTAACTGTCGTTATCAATACGAACAACCTGTCCGATGGACGCATCTGCACTACCAAAGAGTTTCTCGGCAGACTTTTTGTCGAGAAGAACGTTTCTTGACTTGTCATCTACATCGGACTTTGTGAAAAGTGAGCCCACAGATGCCTTGAGGCCCATGGCAGTAAAGTAGTCAGGCGTGCAACCGATGATTCGCGCGTCAAACTGCTTCTCGGACGAGTTGACGCGGGCCATGGTGGAGTCGATGCCGGTCACAAGCTCGTAGCCAGGTACGCTGAGCTGCAGCATGTCAAGATCTTGCTGCGTGACCTCGCGATCTGGCCACGCGTAGATCATGACCATGCGCGACTGATTGAGGCCCAGCGAGCTGACCAGCGAATACTTGATGCCGTCGATAAGCGCTGTCATGGCAATAACCGCGCTGATGCCAATAACAATGCCCAGCACCGTCAACAAGCTGCGGCCACGGTTAGCGTTGAGCGCAGACAGAGTTTCTCGCAGCAGATCCATCAACCTCATAGCGCGCCACCTCCCGTCGCGGCATGTGCGCCCGGTGCAGCATGTGCGCCCATCGCGGCATGCGCACCCGACTTCGTATCCGCGCCCGTCGTGGACTGTGCAGCGTGCTGCCTCACAAACTCCTTTTCCTGCTCGTCTGTAAGCAGGCGGCCGTCACGAATGTGCACCACGCGGTCAGCCCAAAAGGCAGTCTCAGGGTCGTGTGTAATCAGCACGATTGTTTTGCCGCGCTCCTGCATGGACTTAAACGTGTTGAGTACCATCTCACTTGTTGCAGAGTCCAGGTTGCCTGTTGGCTCATCGGCAAAAATAACCGCTGGGTCATTTACCAGCGCACGAGCAATAGCAACGCGCTGTACCTGACCACCGGAAAGCTCGTTTGATTTGTGCTCGTAGTACTCCTCGGGCAAGCCAACAGAGCGCAGCGCCTTCCAAGCTCGCAACTCTCGCTCTTTTGCGGGAATATCTGAGTAGATGAGTGGCAGCATAACGTTTCGCAGCACTGTAGTGCGTGGTAGCAGGTTAAACGACTGGAAAACAAAGCCTAGACGCGTAGCGCGAATCTCCGCTAGGTCGTCGTCGGAAAGATCTGCAACCTCAAGACCCTCTAGCTTGTACGAGCCGGAAGTAGGCGTATCCAGGCAACCCAAAATGTTCATCAGGGTTGATTTACCCGAACCTGACGGACCCATAATGCAGAGAAACTCGCCCTTCTCCACAGTTAGAGAAACGCCTCGTAAGGCATGCGTCAAACCCGCAGCTGTCTCGTAAATGCGATGCAGCTTATGTACCTCAATTACCTTGGACATACGCGTCGCCTACTTGGAATCTTTGGAGCCTGTCGCACCGGACGTTGCGTCATTCGCCGAGCCAGACGTTGCGCCTGCCGGAGCGTCCATAGCCGCGCCCTGAGATGGACCGCCGGCGCCACCGCCAATCATCACCTCAGTGCCGTCCTCAATACCGGCGCCCTCGATGACGGCCGTCGTAGAACTTTGCGCCTTTACGGTCACTGGCACGCGTTCTACCTGCGGATAGCCTTTCTCGTCACGAGAAGTAACAACATTGACGTAAGCACCATCGCCATCGTCCATGACACCAACAAGAGGCACGGTCAGAACGTTATCCATGTGCTGAATCATGATGTCCACGTTAGCAGTCATGCCCGGCTTGATGGAGGCATCAGGGCTGCTGATGAGCAGGTCAACGGTGTAAGAAACGATGGAGCGACCAGGACTATCGTAACTTGCACCTGCATCGGCACCGTTGGACGAAACAGCAGAAACGTGAGTAACCACTGCATCGCAATACAGATCTCTCAAAGCTGTAAAGCTGACCTGAGCCTTCTGGTCAACAGCTATGCGAGAAATGTCTACCTCGTTAATTTGAACGTTTACTTTCATCTGGGAAAGGTCCGCGATAGTAATCAGAGGACCGGCGTTGCTAGCACCTGGCGCGGACGAGCCAACCGAAGCGCCGTTCACCGCGTTCATCACAATAACCGTTCCGTCGCATGGGGCGGTGACTACACGCTTGTCTGCCTGGGCAATTGCGTCGTTGTAAGCAGATCGTGCCTCCTCAAGCGCAATCTGAGCGCTCTCCAGATTTGCCTCCGCCGCTTCCACAGCCGCAGCAATGGACGCAGCGTTTGCCTCTTGTCCGTCCTCTCCCGCCTCGGGGACACCGTTGCGTGCGGACGCTAGGGCTGAGCGAGCCTTACTGACCTCGTTCTCGGCTGCTTTTACCTGCTGAGATGCCTTACGAACAGCCTTATCCAGCTCATCGTTCTTGATAGTAAAGAGCTTGTCACCCTTATGAACGTACGTGCCCTCAGAAACCTGAACGTCCTGAATAATGCCATCTACCTCGGGAGTTACCACAGTTGACGACACGGGCTTAATGGATCCAGACGCGGAAACAGAATCGCTGAACTCGCCGCGCGTGACAAACGTAGTGCTTGGCATCACGGTAGTATTCTGGTTCTGGCCGCCCTGACACATAGGCAAAATAAACAATGTGACGAGAAGAACAAAGACTCCAGCGGCTATTCCTGCCTTGATAAGTTTCTTTTTACGACGAGCTTTACGGTGACGAGCCAAACTCTCGTACGCCTCACGAGCCTCAGCGTCTTCCTCACTTTCACCTGGAGAAATGACACCAATCTGCGAGCTTAAGTTAGCCGTCTGATCAGCAATTGTTGGCAACGTAGAGGCAAAGGCTGCCTGCTGATATCCTTCGGGTGGCGTGGGGATGTTAGGGGTTCCGGCACCCGCACCAGCGGCATCCACAGCGCCCGTGCCTGCAGTGCCCGCACCGGCCACATTTCCCTCATTGGTTTCTTGTTTTGAACCGTGGTTGAAGTGAAGCATAGGTCCCTCCGAAATCCATGCTTAAAACACGAGAAATCCCAGAAGAAATCAGTTTGACCTTTCAGTTTATATAAAAATTTTCAGCAGAAGTTAGCTTGCTTGAACAACTACGGCGAGCGGTATAAAAGCAGCGGTCTGTGTCGGCGAGCTACTCAAACACAAGCGCGAAACCTCGTAACTGTCCAATGTGTTTCTCGCCCCTATTGCACTACCAGCTTAAAGTTGTCATTTGATCGCTGAATGCTCCATTTTATCGATGTAGCGGAATCAACCAACGAGAGATCATGTGAGACCAGCAACAAAGCTCCTGGATATTCAGATAGTAAACGTTCAAGCGCTACTGTTGAGCCAAGGTCTAAATAATTAGTTGGCTCATCCATCACAATCAGCTCCGGTGACTCGAGTATTCCCTGCGCAAGCATAAGCTTTCTCATTTCACCTGGACTGGTTGACTCACCCGCAAGAACATAATCAGGATCTGAGTTAAGTTGTGCCACAATAGACAACACTCTTCCACGCTGGGAGTTTGATAGCCCTTTAATTTTTCTTACTGTCTCTGTTTTTTGCAGTTCAGTTGGCTCTTGAGGAATATATAACATCCGCACATCGTCAGAAATACTTGAAATAATTTTCTTTATCAGTGTTGTCTTGCCACAGCCATTATCGCCAACAACACCAATATGATCTGTGTTGCCAATAAATAGCGGTGGGGTTTGTAGGCAGCTCTCTCCCATGAGAATGTTATTAGGTTCCATCCTCAACAGAGCTTTTCTCTTACTTGCCTCACTATCCAACCAGATATTGGAATCGTATTGTTTCTCAACCCTAATACCTGTGGCTTTACCCGTTGCCTTTTCAAGTCTATCCCCCATGCGTACAGCCAATTTTCCCGCTTTACCGTCTTGGCCTGAAACTATATAGCCCCGCTTTTTTGCGCGCGCATCACTATCATGCTTGTCAATAGTTCTTCCACTTTTGCGCGCTTGAACTCTAGAAGCCTCTTCTCTGCGTCGCTGGGTTTCTCGCTCAAGGCGAGTCTTCTCTTTTTGTGCCGCTTCCTTTGCGTGTAATGCGCTAGACCGTTCAAGCTCTACCTGGGATAATGCCCGAGAATAACCACCGGCTCTCATGTTTGCCGTGCCGTTAGCTACAAACAAGCATTGAGTGCAGAGCTTATCCAGCAACTCCCTATCATGTGAAATAAGCACCCCGATACCCTTGAACTGCGACAAAGCTGCAAAAAGAGCATGTTTTGTTGACACATCCACATGATTAGTGGGCTCATCGAGCACAAGAACGTCAGGCGAGGCCCATAAAGCACACGCTACCTGGAGTCGCTTCTGCTGACCACACGAAAGTGTCTCAAAATGCCAAGGCCAATCTTCTTCTAACAAAAGCTCTCGCCTCAGCTTAATTGCCGCTTCATCATAGGCAACCGCAAAATCAAAAAGAGTAGCTGGTGCCTCCGTTGCATTTTGAGCACAATATGCCGAGAAAAACGATGGACTTACAACTCCCCTGTCAGGTTGCAAGAGACCACATACGATACGTGCGAGGGTTGTTTTACCAGATCCGTTATTACCAACAAAGCCGGTCCATCTCTGTGGGAGTGTAATAGTCACATCATGTAAAGTGGGCTCTACCGCTGATGGATAGGTATATTCAATATTTGAAAGATTAAGCTGCATGATACCTCGGTTCTGCCGAAGACCACGCGGAGTAGCATGCAACTATGCACAGGTAAATGGCTATAAATTAAGACATGATTAAGCAATACTACACCCGCGGTAGTGTCGTCGGCGACGTTACGTGAATTCGGGTTTTATGAGTATCGCTAGTTCTTCATGCACCTAATCCCTTCTCGCACCAGCGCTTGCCAAAGGCCCTGGTGAATCAATTGAACTTATTATAGCTATAAGCAAAATCGTAGACAGCTGACATCTATCGTGATATTTTGTAAAAAAATATGTTACTGACAAAAAATAAGTAGCGATAATTTGGATTAGGAGTCTAAGTATGAGACATTTTAAGAATATTATTATTGGCTTTGGCAAAGCTGGTAAGACTTTGGCAGGGAGCCTGACAAGTCATGGCGAAGAAGTGCTTTTGATTGAAAAAGATCCAATGATGTACGGCGGAACGTGTATCAACATCGCATGTTTGCCAACTAAGAACTTGGTGATTAACTCTCAAAGAGGAGTTAAGTATGAAGAAGCTTTCGAAACTAAGGAAGCTATGACAGCAAAACTACGCAACAAGAACTACCACAAGATAGCAGACCAAGACTTGGCAACTGTGCTTGATGCAAGTGCTGAATTTATTGATGATAAGACAATCAAGGTAACTGATGAATCAGGTACAGAAGAATTAACATTCGACCGTCTTTTCATTAATACTGGTGCCGAAAGTAATGTACCAAATATTGATGGCCTAAAGATTGACGATAAGATATTTACTTCAACTGAAATGCTTGCTAAAAAAGAACTTGCTAAGAATCTGGTTATTTTAGGTGGTGGACCAATCGGACTTGAATTTGCTTCAATGTACGCTGGCTTTGGCAGTAAAGTAACTGTAATTGAACCAATGCCAAGTATCTTGGGCCGGTTTGAACCAGAAATTGCTCAGGCAGCTAAGGCTGATATGGAAGCAGATGGCGTTACCTTCATGCTTAAGTCTTCTTTGACCAAGGTTGAAGAAACTGAAGCTGGTCTTAACTTAACTGTTGAAACCGAAGATGGTGTTAAGGACTTGCAAGCAGACGTGATGCTTGTGTCAGTTGGCCGCCACCCAGCCACTGCCGCCCTTCACCTAGAAAAAACCAGTCTTGAAGTTGGCCAAAAAGGCGAAATTGTCGTTAACGATAAGCTTGAAACCAGTGTTCCTAATATCTACGCTATGGGTGATGTTGCCGGTAGCTTGCAATTTACCTACATTTCGCTTGATGACTGGCGGATTATGGACAATCAACTCTTTGGTGACAAGACTAGAACTAAGAAGAATCGTCCAGTTTTTGCTAACTCAATCTTCATTAAGCCAGCAATTTCTTCAGCTGGACTAACTGAAAGCGAGTTAAAGGCCCAAGGTAAAGCTTACAAGGTCTTAACAATGCCTGCAGCTGGTGTGCCAAAGGCCCAAGTCATCGGCAACCCAAGAGGCTCATACAAGGCTTTGATTGACCCAGAAACTCACGAAATCTTAGGTGCTACTATTTACGCTGAAGAAGCTTACGAAACTATCAATGTCATTACTTTAGCAATGCAGCACCACTTAAAGGCTGAAGACTTGCGTGACCAAATTTACGCTCACCCAACTATGACTGAAGCTCTTAATGACTTATTCAAATTCTAAAAACTAAAAAACTGACTTATCTCATAGCTTGAGTAAGTCAGTTTTTTGTATGGGCCTAGAATAAAAAGTGTACAAGTTAAATAGAGACTCTGATTTAGTATAATTAAGGAAGTAGTTACTGAGACTGGGGAGTTTGGCCGTGGCTCTGGTAATTTTGCCAGCGATAAGGACAAGGAGATTGCACGACTAAAGCGTCAACTTCGTGACGCTGAAGGAGCGATCGAAGTATTAAAAAAATCAATCGGAATTCTGAGCAAGTAACTACCGAAAAGGTATACCAAGAAATGGACGTTCAGCACGCTTTGGAATCCCACCCTTCCATCAATGGTATGTGTGATTATGTTGGAATCTCAAGAAGTGGTTACTATCAACGAGAAAAGCGTCATAATCACCAATCACCGCGAAAGCTTCGGAAGAAGTTTATTCAAGGTGAAATTAAAGCGATTTGGATCAAAAGCCTTTGTATTTACGGTGCCGGCAAAATCACCCAAGAACTTCGCTCAAAAGGATATAAGATCGCTGAACGAACTGTTGGTAAGTATATGCGTGAACTTGGCATTCACGCCGTTTACCTAACCCCTTGGACGACTACCACTACGCAAAAGACGCAGTGAACCCCCCCTCCCCTGAGGAAGTGGTGCAACGGCTCACGAGGGTCTTTCGTTATCCAAAAGGAGCTCATCGACTGCATGTGCAACAAGCTGACGTCTATTGATCAAAAACAGCAATATAACCTCAAAGCGAGAAAAGCAGTTACACCTACTTATCACCGTACGGAATTCGGAAGTAATCCAGCGTGGCTTTGAATCTATCTTGAGCTGTAAGGCACGTATCAAGAAGATAGCCGTTCTCCTTATCCCACTTAGAGAGCCCTCGATAGTAGAAAGACTTCATGTCATCAGTAATGACAAACGGAACAACATTATGAGCAAGGCATTCTTTAAGCATAATCAACCTGCCGACACGTCCATTGCCATCCTGAAATGGGTGAATGCGCTCAAAGCGAACGTGATAATCAACAATGTCTTCAAAGGAATAAGAGCTGTTTGAGTTATAAGCCTTTAACAGTGATTTCATCTCTTTAGCAACATTTTCTGGAAGAGTGGTTTCTCGTCCACCGACCTCATTTGGTAAGCGTTTGTAATCTCCAACAGCAAACCAATCTTTTACAGAATCTGTAGTTCCCGTTTTAAGAATACGGTGAAGTTCTTTGATGATGACCTCTGTAAGAGGGTCTTTTGCATGGTCAATCACGTAATCGATAGCGCGGAAGTGGTTCTGTGTTTCTACAATGTCATCAACATGAACAGGATTTCCTTCAACGCCGATAGTAGCCGTTTCAAAAATCATGCGTGTTTGATCAAGGGAGAGCTTGCTTCCCTCAATGTGATTAGAGTTATAGGTAAGCTCAACCTGGAGCTTATGGTAAATGCCGCCTTTTATTTTTGAGGCCTTTTCTTCAATCAAGCGCGAGAGCAGCGGACTTGTTGACGATGTTTTAGCGTTTTTTCGAGAAGGTTTTACTGCATCGGCTGGAATATTCCAAGTTTTTCCCACGAGAAAAGCACCTGGCACGCGGCCATTAGCACAGTAATTGCGAACACTTCTCTCAGAGATACCCCATAGCTCAGCAATCTGGGCTGCAGAAAGAAATCCCATCAAGCTTCACCTCCCTATCGGCAAAAACTGATGAGATTATTATAGCAAAGAGGTGCCATTTATTGCCGATATCGGCAAAATTCAAAATTACAGCTATCTCCAATCATGCTTGCAATCATTGCAATGAAACTTGGGGTCATCTCCACATACAATACAGCCACCTAAAATGACACGGCCTTCTTCAATATCACGCTCTAATTGATCGTCCAGCAGTCGTAAACCCCAAAGATATTTAGCAACATTCGTACTATTACATTTAGGACATACGGGGCTATCTGAACTCTGCTTTTCCATTGGTACTCCCATCTCACGATGTCTACTAAAAGACCACGCGTTTATAGAAATACCAGTCTATGTAATGACATAAAAAATACTGTCCACTGAAATGGACAGTATTTGAGGATGTATATTTGTAGCCCCTAGCACACAGGATTGCCATACTCACGCATCATAGCATCACGGTTAACAATCCACTGCTTGCCATACTTGCGAGCATCCACTCCTGGAACTATTTTGCCGTATGCAACAGCCTTACGCAAAGTGGACTCACTTAGGCCCCAGAGTTCGCTAGCGTCTGAAAACGATATAAGTCCATCGAACGGGGTCAGAACTTCCGTTCCATTCTCCCATAGCTCATCGCAAGAGAGATCAAGGTCATCGTTCCAGATAATACCGTAGCCACCTTGATCAACTTCTACGTCTCTGAACAGTGACTCGTTATCCTCCAATGTCTTGAAGACCGGGAAACGATGAATAAGTGGAGCTACATCGTAGATTTTTGTGGTGCCGTTAGTAAACTGAACGCTCAACTTTAAGCCAGTCAGGGCAGAGACTTCTTTGACCTTATGAAATTTCATAATCTGTCTCCTTTAGATGAGTGGATCGATTTTCTTAAATTCTTGCGGCTTCCCTATCTCTTTTTACTATTATTTAAGATATCACGATAACGTGATTTTCTCATAATTCATTATTAAAAAACTCCTCGCATCGTAAGTGAGAAGTTAATAAATAATTTGGCTGAATAATAAAGGTATCTTCTACCTGTCTCTGTTCCTACTCTTTTACGTTCATTTGCAGTTGTGCCATTCCAGTCAACTCCAGTTGGGTCGTCGGCTTTATCTTCGATTGCCGGAACAGCTTTCGCTTGCAATCTACCAAGGGTACACCCTTGGTAGATTGTCTGCTTGCTATCAGTCCTGTCACCGCCAAGGGAAGCGCGTTAAATCGATGCAGCAGGCGCATAAAAGCAAATGAAGGCTAAAGCGCCCATTCAAGATCATCCGCATACAGGCGAGTATCGAATGAAGGCATTGCCCCTCTAGAATGCCCTTCCCTCCTGCATGAACTCGGGGATGTTGGCATGGATGATGCCATCTCTTTGCTGAATGGGATCGCTTCGCGTCAACAGGTACTTGGGGTAGTTGTCTTTAATCTGCTCGAACGGGCGGTATTCACGCTCCTCGGTGGACCGGTCGGCCATGATGGTCATTGCGACCTGAACGTATGCGTAGCCCATCTCTGGGTTTCTGAGAATGAAGTCACATTCCAGCTTTCCAATGCGTCCAACGCTGACCTCGCAGCCTTGCGCACGAGCGTAGCGATAAACGATGTTCTCGAGGACGGGCCCGTAGTTGATGCGGTTGTCAGTATTGAGGGCAAAGTAGAAGCTCAAGTCCGCCAGGTAATACTTTTGCTCGCCCCGGAGCGATTTTCTCGACTTCAGGTCGAAGCGGGTAGACTTGCTGATGACCTTCGCGTCTTCAAGAATCTGGAGGTATCGCGCAAGCGTCTCGCGCTTGACCTTTACGCCCTGCTTGCACTCAAGGTCGGACTGGATGTTGCTAAGCGACGTGGTGGCACCGAAGTTGTTGATGACGTAATCGCGCACCTGATTGAACACGGAGACGTTCTTAATCTTCACCCGCCTGCGGATGTCCTTCTCGAAGATTTCTTGGATTACCGCGGCAACGTAGGCGCGCTTGTCGACGAGCCGGGGATAATCCATCGTTTTCGGGAAGCCACCCTCGAGGATATACGTATCGAACTCCGCGACCGGATTCGGGTTCACGGGCTGTCCCAAGAAACGCTTCATCTGGCAATACTCGCCAAAGTCCAGCGTCTGCATCTCGAATTCGATGTAGCGGCCGGTTAGCTTCGTGGCCAACTCTCCTGAAAGCAGATAGGAGTTCGACCCGGTGATGAAGATGGAGAAGCCGCCCTCGGTGCGAAACCCGTTGAGCACGTCCTCGAAGCCCTCGACATTTTGCACCTCGTCGATGAAAAGGTACTTCGTCCCCGAGATGGTGAGCAGGGGCTCGATGAGGGCCTCGAGCTGTTCTGGGGCTTTGACGGATCGGTACCCGTATCGGTCTAGGTCGAAAAAGACGATGTGCTCGTCATCGACGCCTTCTGCCCTCAGCTCTTCGGCGATGCACTGCATGAGGCAGGACTTGCCGCAGCGGCGTACGCCGGTGATAACCTTGATCATCCCGGCGTCATGGTAGAAGCCACGAATCTTCTTCAAATAGTTTTCACGAGGGAACAAACGCATACTGGCTCCAATCTTCATTGGAGCCAGTATATCAAATTATATGTTTATGGGGGTATATTTTATCAAAATTATAATTTATACCCCTATAACTAAAGAATTTCTTTACTCCCACTCGGTGGTTATAGTTTTGCCGTCTCGTCACTCCAGTTGCACCCAGTTTTCGGCGGCATCTCGAAGTGAGTGCCGCTGAATGACGCGACGTCGCGTTTCATCGGCTTCGGGGACAAAAGCTGGGACAACTTCAAAAACCATTTTCAAACTCAGAGTATTGAGTTTTTATTTTTGTCCCAAGGGGCACGGAGAGCCGCCTTTGGAGGCTCGATATCGCCGAAAAACGCCCGTTTTGAAACTCAACCGCCTTTGAGCCTGCAAACCACCAGCTTCAACAGTAAGTGAGTCGACGCGGGTGGCTTACGAGCCGTTCACAAAACCGCAGGCCACAGGTCTTTGTCAACGATAAGCAAAGTGAATAGTCTCAGGTGGCTTGCCCATGAGTTGGCGTAAGCCTGTTTAGCAAAAGGCTAATCGGACACGACAGGCCGCCCGCATGGCGACGGCGTTTCCCGTGCGGGCACAAACAGCCCTGCGTGCCCTGTCGCGCGATATCCCAATGCGACGTTCAGAACCCTACCCGCCAAGCAGCCACCTCGCGAAATTCAGCACGAGCACGCCCTCCCGGGTATGGGGCTCATGCCTCGTGCGAGTGATGAGAATCTTCGGGAATGCATCCCCGATGGATAGAATCGGCGCAATCTCCCTCTCGAGCGTCGAATCGGCGCCGATATCGTCGCTCACATACACTTTCCTTCCCGGTTTCGAAACTTGGAAGGCAGTATGCGCAAGGATGCGTCGAGGTGCGATCCCAGTCGTACCATGCCAGCAGAGATGTCGAGGCACATTCGTTCATGCTGCAATGCGGGCATCGGAGATGAAAAACAGCCCGTCGGGTAGTCATGGGCGTGCGGGAGCCCGCATCAGTAACCTGCCTCCTCGGTTGTCCCTTCTTTGCATGGTCGTCTACATAAAGGAGGAACCAGCCATGCAGATCAGCATGCTTGCCCTTCTTGGGTCACGGACCGGGGAGGCGAGGGCCTCCGTCGGGACCGCCCCGAGCAACCGGCATATCCAAGGAATGACAAGGCTCGATCGCTGTGCTGGTCAGGATGCCGAAGCGGGCCGTCCGCCAATCGGAATGCGGGTCAGGATGCTGCAACGTGATTCCAGCTGCAGGATACGGCTCCTTTGCGGTTGCCGCAAAACCTGCTGGCAACATTCTTACTATCCGAATGATGTACGCATCCCTTGGGATCGTTTCGCCTGACCAGGGCCATCTTCAGCGCCTCATCGGCCAGCTCGGCAGGCGCCTCTTCCACGCGTAATAGCCCTGGCGGGTCACCTATGCAACCAAAGATACAAAAGGAATCGAATGGCCAGAGAGGATTGCCCTTTCCGATGGTCGATTCTTGACAGGCAAACTCAAGCCTCGTTAATATTACATGGTTTGCCAGACCGAATTAACAAAGGAGGGGTGTCGTGGTTGGTCTTTTCCGCACGTGGATGAGCGCCTAGAAAGCGGCGCTGTTGTGGCGTCGCGCTGTTTTTCTGCACGCCATTTCACGATTGGACATAACCATGATATTTGAAACCTCTCGGCGCAGGTCTGTTTCGCTGTGCCATTCATGGCAATTTAAGATTTGTTTCGTATGGGGCGGGGAGCTCGTGTCGACATTGACGAGCTTGATTCTCCAAATGGGTCTCATTTGGCATATCGCCCTCACGACAGAATCATCTTCCCTCCTCTCCCTGGCATCGTTAGCAGGCTTTCTGCCGATTGCTTTGTTCGGAGTCCTTGCGGGCGCCGTTGTCGACAGGCTGCCTTTGAAACGTGTTCTCATCGGCGCCGACCTCTTCGTTGCCGCGGTGGGCGCCGCCTTGGCGATTGCCTCGTTGGCCGGCAGCTTACCTGCGTGGTCAATACTCATCGCCCTGTTTCTCCGCGCAGCTGGCACTTCGTTCTACACGCCGGCCTCCCAATCCCTCACGCCCCATCTCGCCCCGCCAGAGCATCTCGTTCGCCTATCGGGAGTGATGCAGGCGATTCAGTCCGCCGGATACATTCTTGGCGCCGCGCTCGCGGCAGTGATTTATCCTGTGGCGGGCATTACCGCCATGATTGCCCTCGACGTGCTGGGGGCGCTTTTCGCTTCTCTAGCTGTCCTCGCCGCTCAGATAGACGCAGGAGGACTCGACGAAGCCGACCGCAGCTCGTCCTTTTCCAATAAAGTTCGAGAACTTTTCTCTGAGATTTCGGACGGCTACAAGCTGATCAGGGGATACAGGGGGCTGTTCGCCCTTCTTTGGTGCGGGTTCGTCTTCGCTTTCGCGTTCTCCCCACTCGCGGCATTGTTCCCAATAATGACCTTGGGACATTTTGGCGGTAGCACGGGGGATGCTGCTTTGGTGGAGGTCCTTTTCTCCGCAGGCATGCTGGCTGGGTCCGGCATTTTGGCGGCCACGGGAGGGTTCCGCAATAGGTCGCTCACCATGGTCGCCGCGATCGCCGGCTTCGGCGTCGTCGCAATCGCATCCGGATTGATCGGCCCGTCGCTGTTCGCCGTTTTCCTAACGGCGAGCTTTCTTATGGGCGCATGCTCCCCGTTGTACGCGGGAACCCAGACTGCCCTTATGCAGGAGCAGATACCTCCTGAGTACCTAGGCCGCGTTTTCGGCCTCTACGGAACCATCATGGCGTGGGCCATGCCCATGGGCCTCGCGGCCCCCTCCGTTTTTGCGGATCTGCTTGGAGCTCCGTTATGGTTCGTCGGCTCTGGAGCGACCATGGTACTGCTTGCGATGGCTATGCTGCTTGCTCCGAGCGTCCGAAACGTGGGGAAAAGAGATACCGGGCGGATTCAATAGCCCAAGTATTCGAAAAAAAGAGGCGGCAGCCATCGGTTCACGCGTCAGCCTTCAAGCCCTTGCGACGACGAGGTATTGCGCCGACATCCCACATCGCGCTCCTTATTCGTCGCCAACTATCATTTTCGGATTTGCCGGCTTGCGCAAGGTCAAAACGCTCGCGCCGGCAATTGGGCAAAGGCGAAAAATCGACGTGAGCAATCTTTTTTGGCATGGCTGCGCTTCCAGTAAAAGGCTAATACACAAAAGGCGGTTCAACCTATGGAACTCATAGTCAAAGCTAAAGACATCTTTTTGGAATATGCCGGCCGCGATATCCTGGATATCGAAGAGTTGGAAATCTACTCCTACGATCGCATCGGCTTGGTGGGAGACAATGGCGCAGGCAAAACCAGCCTGCTTAAAATTCTGAGCGGCAATCTTACCATTGCGGACGCCGACGTCAGGCGCTTCGGCAGCATTGCCCTCATCGGCCAACTCGATGAACTCGACCTTGATGCGGCTCAGGACAGTGGTGAGATGCTCTCCCGTCTCAACGTCGCCGGAGTGGCGCAGGAGACGATGAGCGGCGGGGAGGAAACACGCGCCAAGATTGCCTCTGCACTCTCCCAGCATGCAAGCGCGATCTTCGCCGACGAGCCTACGAGCCACCTCGACCAAGACGGCATCCGCCTTCTCGTCGGACAACTCAAGGCATTTGATGGGGCTCTGCTCATCGTGAGCCATGACCGTCATTTTCTCGACCAGGTGGTAGACAAGATCTGGGAGCTCAAAGACGGCGGTATTTCCGAATTCTGGGGTGACTACTCCGACTATCTGCGACAGAAAGAAGAAGAGCGCAAAGCTCAGGCGACTCGATACGAAGAGGCGATGCGCGAGCGCGATCGCCTCGAAGCCGCCATCGAAAAACAACGGAAAAAAGCACGGCAGGTCGACGCCAAGCGGAAGGCTGCGAAAAAAAGCAACGAGTATGCAGGTCGATTGGGGCATCAGAAAGCAACCGGCACCAAACAGAAGAGGATGTACCAGGCGGCTAAGGACATGGAGAAGCGCCTCGAAGCGCTCGAAGGGATTGAGGCCCCAGATAGCATTCGCGCCGTGCGGTTCCGCCAGAGCAAGGCCCTGGAACTGCATAGTAAATTTCCCATCTCGGCAGACGATTTCAGCTTGAGCTTCGGCAACTGCATGCTCTATGACCACGCGAAATTCGAGATACCGCTCGGTGCCAAAGTGGCCATCACCGGTGGCAACGGTACAGGAAAGACCAGCCTGCTGAAGGCAATCGCTCGACGCGCCGACGGTATCAACATCTCTCCCAAGGCAGAGATCGGTTACTTCGAGCAAACAGGCTACAAGTTCGACGCCCGTCAGTCTGCGATCTCGTTCATGCAGGATGGTTGCGAGTACAGCATGACCGAAATTCGAGGCATCCTCGCCTCTATGGGAATCGGACCGCGCGACCTGACAAAGGACGTTGGCGTTCTCTCGGGAGGCGAAGTCATCAAGCTGCTACTCGCGAAGATGCTGCTGGGCAGATACAACATCTTGCTCATGGACGAGCCTGGAAATTACCTGGACATCAAGAGCGCCGAAGCCCTCGAGCAGATGATGAGCGCCTATGCCGGAACGATAGTGTTCGTCTCCCACGATAAGAGGCTGGTCGAGAACGTCGCAGACATTGTCTACGAAATAAAGGACACCAAGCTAGTCAAAATCTTTCAGCGCGAATAGCCCTAAATGAGCAAGAAATAATCCCCGAACGGAGACAAGGGAGTAAAACGGCAAAGAAAGAGCCTCCGTCCCAACGCAGGGAACGGAGGCTCTTTAATCGCTTTTACTCATCTCCGTCGCTGGTGGCTTTGTCATGACTCTCGTACGAAACGAAACTCAGCGGCATAGTGCGGCACTCAAAATCGCAGGTCAGAACCCTGTCGTCCTACTCCCACTCAAT
>CAUUUQ010000016.1:0-27056 GCA_963548345.1 uncultured Atopobium sp.
AAATACCGACCTCCTAATCGTTAGATTTTGGTCTAACTTTTGGGGGTCGGTACAATACTGTGGGCACTTTTTTTACATTTAAACTCTCAAGCTGAACGTGAGGGTCATGTTCACTAAATCATCTTCACGTAACCAAGCTCGCTAAATGATGATCATGGCATCACCAAATGACAAGAAGCGGTACTTCTCGTCAATGGCACTTTGATAGGCATCCATAATCTGCTCGCGTGTTGCAAAAGCGGAAACAAGCATCATCAAAGTAGAACGTGGGACGTGGAAGTTTGTCACCATGGTGTCTACCACGTGGAATGTAGAGCCTGGCATCAGATACAGGTTGGTAGTCGCGTTTTCTCGGGCAACCATATCGCCTTTGTGGGTTATTGCAGCAGAGTCATCCGCCTCTTCAAAACTACGTGCAACAACAGGAGGCTCATCTGCAGGAATCTGACTATCCCAGGCGCTCTCAAGTGAGCGAACACTGGTGGTACCAATGGCAATAACCTTATGACCGGCAGCTTTGGTAGCCTTAACTGCCTCAACAACTTCTGGGGCAACATGGTAGCGCTCGGTATGAATGACGTGCTTGGTAGGATCATCCTCTGTTACCAGCCTGAAGGTATCAATACCCACCTCAAGCTCAACTGATGCCCACTGGACTCCCTTTGCTTTGATAGTTTCAATGAGTTCAGGAGTAAAGTGAAGGCCGGCAGTAGGAGCTGCAGCAGAATGCTCGTCCTGCATAGCGTAGACCGTCTGGTACTTCTCTGGGTCTCCCTCGTACTGAGTAATATACGGAGGCAGCGGAACGTGGCCTGCCTCATGAATAGCCTCATCAAGAGTACGGTCTCCCTGGGCTTCAAAGCGTACCAGACGACCTCCCCTATTATCATCAACAAAGTCCACAATGGTACCCGTCAACACAACAGGAGCTGAGTCTGGGGCATGCAAGCCACCTGCACGGTATTCAATTACTGCGCCAGGCTTTAGACGCTTACCAGGATTTACCAGACACTCCCATACACTACCTAAAGCATCAATGTCTTCTCGACGTTTTAAAAGCAACGTTTCTGATACGCCGCCCGTATTTTGCTTTTTACCTACAAGGCGAGCTGGCATAACGCGCGTCTGGTTAACTACAACCAAATCGCCCGGCTCAAGATAGTCCACAATATCAGTGAAGTGCTTATGCTCTAAGCGGCCGTCTTCTCTATGCAGTACCAACAACCTGCAAGAGTCTCTTGGCTCAGCAGGTGCTTGTGCAATACGCTCTTCTGGAAGGTTGTAATCAAAATCGTCAGTTCGCATGACGTGCTGCCTTTCTTGCGTCACGAGCTTCATGACGCTCTATCTGAGCCTCGGCTGCAGAATACCTACAGCCGCAATAATTTTGTCGATACATACCAAGCTCACGAGACTCTTTTGTAGCCTCAGGATAATACGGACGGAAATCTCTCCACACAGGCGTCAGCCCATGAGCATGTGCGATTGACACCAGCTCATCCTCGCAGGCATCAAAGAGCTGATAGGGCGAGACAGCCAGTGTAGTAGAAACGTATTCAAACCCGCGCTCAGCCGCCACACGACAACTCTCTGCCAGGCGGATTGCGTAACAAGCACGACATCGGCGATCTCGCTCAAATCCCTGAGGAGCCACAGCGCGCTCCCACTGCTCTCGCGGATCTGCTGCCACAATTACCTCAACATGAGCTTCTTCTTGAGCCCACGTCAGTAAGGTTTGGAGGCGCCTGTCATGCTCTTCAATAGGTTGAATATTAGGATTAGTCCAACAGATGGTTGGCTCAAAACCCTCTTCCCTCAGATGCTTTAAAGGTTCAAGCGAGCACGGACCACAGCATGCATGAAGCAGCAGCGGTGTTCCCGGCTCTACTGAAAGAGTCTCAATTGACTGAAGCATGTTTGAAGCCATTAGTTCTTCTCGCCTTGTGCCTTATAACATTTCCAACCTACTATAGCGCAGGCAGCAAGACAGACAAAAATGGTAACAACGCTTGCTTCGATACCATACGCACCGCCCGAGATAAACTCAGACGCCGCAGGATACGCCGTTAAGAGCGTTGTAGGAAGAAGTGTAGTGGTAACCGAGATGCCCAAAAGAGGGCCAGTCACAAAGTTCCAGATAAAGTGCATGGCAATGGTCATAAGCAGGTTATCGGTAAGCCAAAAAACCAGGCCATAGAGAATACCCATCAAAAAGACTGAGATTGCTGCGGCAACAGAGATATTAGGCGTTAGTCCATACGTCGCAGTAAAGAGCACTGCCTGAAGCACAAGCGCTACAGGAAAAGAGCTCTTAGCTGCAACGCCAGTTTGTAGGTAGCCTCTAAACAAGATTTCTTCTGCTGCGGACTCAATAAGTGTTGCCACAAGTAAAAAGAGGGCAGCAAAAATGTTATAGGAGGCGTTGAAGTTAAAATCAAAGCCTTCAATAAGCATGATGGAGCCAAAGGTAAACAGTACCATCAAGAAGCCAAAGGTAACTCCACGCATAAACCCTGGCCAGGAGCTTACTCGAAGACCCAAAGACCTAAAATCACGCTTATTGACGCGGGTAATCCACACAAGGATTAAGCCGCCTGCCAACATGCTTCCAAGAAGACCTAACACGGCTGGAAGAATATCGTTTGGCGGAAGCTCTCCCATAACCATCAGCGGAATATGACACACAAACATGAGTAAAAGCGCAAGGTCAGCCACAAGGAAGGGCGTCACCACAGACTTTGGTGGATCCTTTAGGACAAACTCAAGGCTTGTCTTTGGCTTTTTTCTTCCCACAAACTCTCCTTACATAATTTCTACTCACTATAGTATCGACTTCTGAATCTATTCGTGTAGTGAATCAAAAAAGATTAGAATAAGAAGATAATTTGCGTAATCTACTAATTCCAACTGCGAGGTATCCATGGCCGAAAGCTACGACATGAACATGCGCCCTCATTTTCCTAAGCGCGCTGTCATTACCGGTGGTATGCCCTACGGTAATAAAAATCTCCACTTTGGACATATTGCGGGCGTCTTTGTCCCAGCAGATTTCTTTGCTCGTTTCTTAAGAGATCGCATTGGCCAGAAAAACGTCCTGTTTATCTCGGGAACTGACTGCTATGGTTCTCCTATTGCAGAGGGTTATCGCAAAAAAGTTGAAGAAGAAGGTTACGAGGGCACCATCCTCGATTACGTCAATCAGAACCACAACCTGCAGAAAAGCGCCCTTAACGCCTATAACATCTCTCTTGATTTCTACGGTGGTTCCGCACTAGAGCCAGCTGCAAAGATTCACGAAGAGATGGCAGACAGCATCATGCACCGCCTCTATGAGCGAGGCAAGCTCTCCAAGCTCTCAACCAAGCAGTTCTATGATACCGAGGCTCAAACGTTCCTTAACGGCCGCCAGGTCAATGGACGCTGCCCTATCAAGGGTTGTAAGTCAGAAAAAGCTTACGCAGAAGAATGCGACCTGGGTCATCAGTTCAACCCAGAAGAGCTCATTGCTCCTGTTTCACAGCTCACCGGCACCACACCAGAGCTTCGCCCTGCACCAAGCTGGTACTTTGACTTGCCACAATACAAAGAGTTCCTAAACAACCTTGTAGAGAAGTGGAAGAACAACCCACAGATTCGCTCAGTTGTTACTTCTACCGTTCAAGAGACTCTGACCGAGCCTATTATCTACATTCAAAATTCCTACCGCCAAGACTTTGACGGCGTTGCCTCTTCCCTCCCAGCTCATAGCGTTATCGAGCCAGAAGGCAATGCATCTTCTTTCTCAGTTGTCTTTGAGAACTGGCAGGACAGAGATGAAGCTCGCGAGAAACTCAAAGAGGCTGGAATCCGCTTTAGAACAAGCAAGACCCTTCTGCCTTACCGTATGACGGGCAACATTTCTTGGGGCCTTAAGTCTCCAGACATTGAAGATCTCAAAGACCTTACCATCTGGGTTTGGACTGAGTCCCTCTGGGCTCCTATCACCTTCACACGTGCTGCTCTTTCTGAAGACGCCAGCAATGGTGGCTCTCGCTATTCTTCTGACGAGTGGCGCGATTGGTGGTGCAGCGATGATGCGGCCGTCTACCAGTTTATTGGTCAGGACAACATCTTCTTCTACTGCATTGTCCAGAACCCACTGTGGGATGCGCTTGATTGGGGTCTTATCACCGATACTCCAGTTGCTAACTACCACATTCTCTTTATGAACAAGAAGGCTTCCAGCTCTGGTGCTATCAAGCCTCCAATGGCTGAAGAGCTTCTTGAGTTCTACACTCCAGAGCAGCTCCGTGCTCACTGGCTCTCGCTTGGCCTTGATCAGCGCGCCGTGTCCTTCTCGCCAAAGGCTTTTGACACCTCCGTTTCCAGGAAGGGCAAAGACGGCGAGCCAGATCTTCTGGTAAAGGATGATCCTCGCGTTGTTGATCCAGCGCTCAAGGAGTCCGCATTCCTCACTAACATCTTTAACCGCATGGCTCGTAGCTGCCTGTATGGTGCAGCCAATGCTTGTGGCGGTCACCTCCCTGTCAGCGAGCCTCACCAGGAAGTCATTGATGCTGCTCAAGAGGTACTGCTTAAGTACGAGCAGCTTGCATACGGCTTTGACGCACATTCCGCGCTTGCCGCTGTTGATGAGTACGCTCGCGCAGAAAACAAGCGTTGGGGCGAGGCTTCCAAGGCTGCTCAGGGCAGTGACGAGGCTTACGACCAGGCACTTGCAGATGCATTCTATGCACTCAAGACCATCACGCTGCTCATGCATCCAGCTGTTCCAGAAGGTTGCGAGCGCGTTGCAGATGCCCTCAACTTCCCACACGAGGAGTTCTTCTCTTGGGAGAACGCCTTTATGGGTCCAAAGGAGCTTGCAGCAAAGCTTGGTCAGAGCGCGGAAGAGCACCAGCTTGAAGAGCTTCCTCCTCGCTTTGACTTCTTCAAAGCACATCCAAGCCAGAAGAACTAAAACACGCAGCTAGGAGCACACGTGGTCGAGTTTCCACCCGTCTACCGTCCAAAACCCTATAACAAACCAACAGCACACCTGAAGAGCCATCTTCAGGTGTTGCTTGATGACGGTGCGGAGATTGCAACGTTTGTCTACGCTCCCAACACCTCTGCTGGCGAGAAACCCTGTGAAGACCTTGCTTCAACTGCGGCTTATTTGAAGACTATTTCCGACGGCACCTTTGCTACTCCTATTGTTTTTCTCCATGGAAACGGCGAGGAACACGGTATCTTTGGTACCGTCATTGATGAAGTATGCAAACGTGGCTACAACGCAATAGGTATAGACTCCAGAGATCAAGGACAAAGTACCCGAGGAACAGCTGCCTTTACCTACGAGCAGATGGCAGAAGATGCATACGTTGTCCTGAAGCAGCTTGGCGTTACATCTGCTCATATTGTGGGCTTTTCTGATGGCGCTATCCTAGGTCTCCTCTTAGCCCGCGATTATTCAGATATTGTTGCTTCTCTCGTGTCTATTGGAGCAAATCTTGAACCTGATACGCTAGGTGATATGACCTGGCTCTATGAGAGCATCCAGGGCAATAAGCGCTGGGCAGATGAAGGCTGGGAAGGTGCTGTTCTAGAAGATGGTTATCCTGTTCCCTCACCTGCTGAAGCGGCTCGCATTGCAGAACATCTTGAACTCATGGTAGACAACCCACATATTGACCCCGCAACCCTTGGACATATCTCTGTTCCTGTTGTTGTTATGGCTGGTGAGTACGACGAGATCTATCCAGAGGAAACTCGTCGTATCGCTGAAGCAATTCCAACCGCACGACTTCTCTTTATTCCAGGTTGCCCTCACAATGTTCCCAAGGTTTCTCCTGGTGCTGTGGTGCGAAGAATTTTTGCAAATTTTGCCTATCTTTAAGAACAGCGCTAGAACTTTAAACAATTTACCTGCTTTTATTTCAAGAAAATAAAACTTCGGTACTTAATTGTTAGGTACCTTGCTATCTCAAAATTTTTGAGTATAATACCTAACAAGAATTATTTCTGTTAAGGGAGGTATTCATGCATCAAGCACCTACCTCACCTACTCAAGAGATGCGCATTATTCGCAATCTTGGCCACTTGGGCCATTATCTTTACATCACACGCGGATGCCGTGGCGGTCAACAATTTATTTTGACTGCACTGTATCGTGATGGAGATATGACACAAAAAGATCTTCTCGCCAAGACAAAGAACACGTCTGCATCGCTTTCAGAAATGGTGAGCAAACTTGAAGCAAAAGGTCTGATTGAGCGCACACGTGTTGATAAAGACCGCAGACAAACGCTTCTTTCACTAACAAAAGAAGGACGTAAACAGGCACAAGAAGCTCAAGAATCTATTGAGTCATTTGAAGCGCAGGCTTTATCTGTTCTTTCTGATGAAGAAAAAGTTACATTCTGCGCATATCTAGATCGTTTAGTTGAACATTGGGACACAATTAACAGAGACGAGAAGGGAGAAACAGCATGTCAGAAGAAGTAACTTCAACTGAAGAACTTGAAAACATAATTGAATCAACTGAAGCAGAAACTGCTATGGTTCCCTCTGCTCTGACAGGTATTGTAGATGTCAGCAATCTTTCCATTAAAGAGATTGCTTTAGTGCTTTCAAAGAGTATCGGTGAGTTCAAAAGAGACACTATCCTCACTCCTCTCTTTGTGTTAATTGAGACCATCTTAGAAATCCTCATTCCTTTTAGAACAGCCAATCTTGTTGATACGCTTCGCACGGGGGCAGAACTAAACGCTGTCATTCAGTCTGGAGCTGTTCTTGCTGCTATGGCAATGCTGTCGCTGCTGTTTGGAACACTATCCGGTATTTCTGTTGCCAAAGCATCCACTGGCTTTGCACGCAATCTTCGTCGTGATATGTTCCGTAATATCCAAAATTTCTCGTTTACCACTATTGATGCGTTCTCTTCGTCATCGTTAGTAACACGCCTTACTACGGATATTTCTAACGTACAAATGGCATTTATGATGCTCATCCGCCTGGCCGTTCGTGCTCCATTTATGTTTATTGCAGCGTTTATTGCTGGCTTTATCATGGGTGGCTGGCTTGCCATTATTTTTGTCGCCGTCATGCCTCTTCTAGGAATTGGCCTCTACCTCATTATTTCTAGAGTCATTCCTATTTTTAAAAAGGTATTTAAGAGATACGACGCGCTCAACGAATCCGCTGAAGAAAACTTGGCTGGTATCCGCGTCGTTAAGTCATTTGTAAATGAAAACTTTGAGCGTCAGAAATTTGATAAGGCTTCAGAAGAGCTGCGCGAAGATTTTACAGCAGCCGAGAGGCTCATGGCTCTGAACTCTCCATTTATGAACTTCACTATTTACGTGCTGTTTGTCTTCATTCTGTACTTTGGCTCGTACCTCATTGTCTCTTCTCAGGGAACAGCCTTTGGCGTTGGACAGCTTTCCTCGCTTATTACGTATGGCTTTATGATGCTCATGGCACTCATGATGCTTTCCTTTGTCTTTGCCATGATCATCATTGCAGAAGAAGGGGCTCGCCGCATCTGTGAGGTACTTCTTGCAACTTCCACTATTAACAACCCAGAAAATCCTTTGACCGAGGTTACAGACGGATCCATTGATTTTGAGAACGTTGGATTCTCCTATTCCGGTCCAGAGGGTCGAGAAGCCCTGTCTGGTGTAGACCTTCACATCAACTCTGGTGAGGTCATCGGTATCATCGGTGGTACCGGTTCTGCAAAGTCCACACTGGTGCAGCTTATTCCTCGCCTATACGATGTAACCGCTGGTAGCGTTTCTGTTGGCGGACACAACGTCAAAGACTATGACATTGATACTCTTCGTGGTGCTGTTGCCATGGTTCTTCAGAAAAACGTTCTCTTTAGCGGTACCATCAAAGAGAATCTCCTGTGGGGTAACCCCGACGCCACCGATGAAGAGATTCTTGAGGCAGCTCGTCTTGCTCAGGCTGATAGCTTTGTTCAAACCTTCCCTGATAAATATGAGACTCATATCGAGCAGGGCGGCAACAACGTTTCTGGTGGTCAGAAGCAGAGACTCTGTATTGCGCGCGCGTTGCTTAGACGTCCAAAAGTACTTATTCTTGATGACTCTACCAGCGCTGTTGATACAAAGACAGATTCTTTAATTCGCTCTGGTCTTAAAGATTTCTTACCTGATACCACCAAGATCATCATTGCTCAGCGTACTTCCAGTATCGAAGAATCTGACAAGATTATTGTTCTGGACAACGGTCGCATTAACGCAATTGGTACGCACAAAGAACTCCTGAAAGATAACCCAATCTACCGTGAGGTGTACTTCTCACAGAACAAGCAAAGTGTTGATGAAAATCAGTCTCAGGAAGGTGAGGTGACTTCTCATGAGTAGGACAACAGAAACAAACGGTACAAGACCAAAGCTTCCCGTGGGAAAAATTCTTACTCGAACCATTAAAATGCTCTGGGAGTTCTATCCTGTCCTTCTCCCTGTAGCACTCCTTGGTGCTGTTATCCAAGCAATTATGCAGTCGCTCCCAAGTGTCTTCTTGGAGCGAATCCTGTCTATCATCTCCAATTTTATTGATAGTGGTGACTGGAATTCTGCTGAAGGCTTAGTCTTCCAGAACGTGGCTCTTCTCGCCACCTTCTACGTCATTGGACTTCTTGCGAATATCATCTCTACCCAGGGTATGGCTATTGTTACCCAGGGAGCTCTGCAAAAATGGCGTTCAAAGATGTTTTCGCACATGCAGGACTTGCCTATTAGGTACTTTGATACGCACCTCAATGGCGACATCATGAGCTATTACACCAATGATATTGACGCAATGCGCCAGATGATTGGTACCAGTCTTCCAAACCTCCTCTTTACCTCTGTGGTTATCATCGCAGTTATATTCATCATGTTTTACTACAGCGCACTTATGGCCATGGTTGTTCTGTTTGGCTTCTCTTTGATGGGCCTTGCTACTAAAAACCTTGGTGGTAAGTCCGCAAAGAACTTTGTTAAGACTCAGAAAACCACCGCAGATGTAGAGGGACACATTCAGGAAATGATGAATGGCGAGAAGGTCGTTAAGGTCTTTAGTCATGAGGCAGAAACTATTGAATCATTTGACAAAATCAACGATGAGCTGATGGTTGTTGCAAGAAATGCAAACCTTTATGCCAACACGCTTATGCCTATCCTCAACAATCTGGGCAACATTATGTACGTTGTAGTTGCTGTAGTTTCTGGTGTGTTTATTACTCTGAACATTCAAAACGTTTCTTTGTCTGGACTGCCTTTCACCATTGCTGTAGCTGTCCCCTTCCTCAACATGACACGTCAGTTCTCCGCCCAGATTAACCAGATTTCTAGTCAGATTAACTCTGTTGTTATGGGCATCGCTGGTGCTAATCGAGTTTTTGAGCTACTTGATGAACCAGCAGAGACTGAAGAAGGTTACGTTACTTTAGTCAACGCAGAAACCATTGACGGTAAAGTTCAGGAAGCTGAGTACCGCACCGGTTACTGGGCTTGGAAGTATCCACACAGTGACGGCACGGTTACTTACACCCCTGTTAAGGGAGACGTTCGCCTCTTTGATGTTGACTTTGGCTACGAGCCTGGCCACACCGTGTTGCATGATATTTCTCTTTATGCAAAACCTGGTCAGAAGGTTGCATTTGTTGGCGCAACAGGCGCTGGTAAAACAACCATTACTAACCTGCTCAACCGCTTCTACGACATCGAAGACGGCAAAATTCGCTACGATGGCATCAACATTAACAAGATTAGGAAGAGCGCTCTTCGTCGTGCTCTCGGTATTGTTCTGCAAGACGTCAACCTCTTTACAGGTACCGTCTTGGATAACATCCGCTACGGGCGTCTTGATGCTACTGATGAGGACTGCGTAAAGGCCGCAAAACTTGCTGGTGCCGATGACTTTATCAAACGTCTTCCAGAGGGTTACCACACCATGCTCAAGGACAACGGTAGCGCCCTCTCCCAAGGACAGCGCCAGCTCATCTCCATTGCTCGCGCAGCAGTCGCAGATCCACCAGTCATGATTCTGGACGAGGCTACCTCCAGCATTGACACACGTACTGAAGCAATTGTCCAGCGTGGTATGGACGCTCTGATGTACGACCGCACCACCTTTGTTATTGCTCACCGTCTTTCTACGGTTAGAAACGCAGATGTTATTGTCGTACTTGACCACGGTCGCATTATTGAGCGCGGTACACACGATGAACTTCTCGCCAAGCGAGGAACGTACTACCAGCTCTACACAGGAGCTTTTGAGCTTGAGTAACGTTGAGCTTATGTAATGTAAAACGCCTTGTCATCGAACTGCCTCCCATTTCTTGGACATAAGAAAGGGGAGGCAGTTCATGTGCGGGTGATTATGATTCTGCAGCGTGTTAGCGTCGGCTTTTAGGCCTGGCGCACAAAATAGCACAGCTTTGGTAGCTTCTGCCGAAGAATCGACATGTTCTTAATCAAGATAGCCAGGAAGCTAGGCGGTCACACCGCCTGATATACATCTCTATGCATAAACTTTATTTAATATCCTTGGAAATGAATAGGAATATATAAGAAATTTAACTATAGATAAATTCCGCTTCTAAGGAACACACCTATGTCAGATAATCTGCACAATTGCGGCCATATTACACATCAAATGAAGATAATCTGCACGTTTTAGCTATTTTCAGCGTAATGTATACGTCTTTTTGACAGATTATCTGTCATAGGTGTGTTTTGAATCGCCTCCCATTTCTTATGTCCAAGAAATGGGAGGTAGTTCACATCTTAGCGATAAGGCGTTTTTTTGTGTATGTAACGATTTTTAGGCGAGAAGAACGTGATGTAGATCTTCTACGGTATCTACAATTGCAACTGCTCCCGCATCAATAAGCTCCTGTTTATTTGTGGTTTTGCCATACAACACGCCAATACACGGAATCTGATTTGGGAATGCCGCTTCCATATCAAAACGGCGGTCTCCTACCATGACGCTTTCAGAGGCGTCAAAGCCAAGCTGGCGCATAACGTGAGCAATGGCGGTGATTTTATCGGTTGCCGCCTCATCTATTCTTCCTGCATAGGCATCAAGAACACCAATAAGGTTGTTGTCCCTAAGACCCATCTCTAGCATAGGCTGATTTTTTGAGCTTGCTACGGCAACCTTTTTACCAGCCGCATGGAGGTCATCGATGAGGTCTCTCATACCCTCAAAGAGCGGCCATTTTCCTGTAGTTACATAGAGCTCACGGTAACGCTTAGTAACCGCAACAGCGTCCTGGTGGCTTAAACCAAAGACCAGCTCAAACGCATAAGGAAACGGTGGTCCTACAAGCTTTTTGAGGTCTGCTTCTATAAAGTCTGTATGACCACAATCAGTCATTGCCATCTTTGCTGTAGAAACAATGGTGGGCAATGTATCTGCCATAGTTCCATCAAAATCAAAAATAATAAGCGAGCGATGCTGCAGATCTGAAGCTACCTCAGAAGTTACCAGCGCTTTATTTGTATCAGTTACGTTTTGCATTATTGCCATGTCAATCCAATCATCTACGTATGTGAGTATACCGTTCATGACGCAAAACTAACCAGTCAATGGCATTTTCTTCTCGCCTGCCGAATTAACTATTGACAGCTGAAATGGCGCACAGCACCTAAGGTATATAGTTAACTATAGATGAATCACTATGCCTAACTTGGGAGGTGTATGATGACTCGTCAGGAAAATAATCCAGAAGCTAAGCAACCTGGAAGAAACAGGCTTGGAAAACTCTATCCGTCTCTCGTCAACAAAGACGTTCTGCCTGATGAGTCTCTAGACGCTGCTCAAATTAATCAGCAAGTTGGTTCTATTGATCAAACTGGTTGGCACACAAAGCTCAACATTGAAGCACTTTCTCTTACGCTTACGGAATCCACTACTCCTCTTGAAGTGTTAAAACATTTTGTAACTACGGCTTTTTTGCGTGAAAAAGATTCTCACCGAAAAGGTGGTTCTGTTGCCATCCCGCCTAGTGATTTTGAACTACATCTGGCCCAAAGACTAAAAGATGCCGGCGTTCTTGGCGCGCAAGATAATGCCATCCTCTGCCGCGTAGTACGCCTGCGCACCAATGGCCTCTTTTATCTGCGTGCCAATCAAAAAGCACTTTCCTATGAGCAGAAGATTCAGCTCCTTACTATTGAAAGTGCACTAAACACAGCCCTCTTTGCAGAGCGATACTTTCTTGATGCAAATATGGCATCTGAGCATGACTTACTTGCTTTTGAGCAAAAGATTGTTTCTACCATGATGAAGCAGTCGCGACCCCGCTGTGCTACAACTCAAAGCACCCAGGAAGATGGCGAGTGGGTTGTCCGCAAAGCCATTTCCCTACACATTGAAAGCCTGCGCCTTTCTCAGCGTCTTGTCACTGAGTTTAGAACCAACGTACACAAGGGCATTGCTGCCTTTAGAGTGCATCTGGCTCTTCCTGAGCAATTCCCAAGAAGTTTTCTTAGCGCAGATGGAAGCATCAAAGAGGCAACCTTTGATGACCTCTGTCGTGCAGCCACCGCTTACAACCTACATCTTGGCATGCTCATTTCCGCAAGCGCCTTTAGAAGCTCGCGGAAAATCAACGAGGTTTGGCTGTCTGGCATTTGCAATACAAACAAACTGCATGCATGTCACTTCTCGTTCCACATTACCCGCAAGCAATTTGAAGATACGCACATAACAGAAGAGACAAATCCGATTTCTGTCTATAAACTCTGGAATGCACAAATTGACGAGGTAGATGGCATCCTACGCTCAGTCCATCCACTTTTCACCTTAGATGACGAGATTTTCTGTCCACCAAGTAGATACGATTTTGTTGAGTCTTCTCAAAAACGCCTTGATAGCGTCGCAGCTCACGCACTAGGCACCGATGAGGTTTCAGGACTCTCTATTGATGAAGGCCAGGCGCGAGAAGAGATTATCACCAAAATTTTGCGTAACCTCACATCTTCGACAGAAGAAAACGTCCGCACTATCTTGTCGTATACCGCAAACTCCACCGATCCTACGGTGCGAGCGGCGGGAGAACGCGTGGTTTCTCGCTTTATTAAAGGCACGCTTGCAGAAGATGATTTTGAGGCCATTTACGAAGAGTTTGTTGACGGCGGCGTTCTTTCTTTTGCAGTTACCAAAGCTCAACGTCTTATTGGCGAGAAAAACTATCAAGATGCTGAGCTGCTCCTCATTGAAGCGCTTGACTCCGTTGACGAAAATAATACTTACACAGACACAAACACTACCCAGTGGCGTGTGTTTATGAACTACGTCGATCGCGTGCTCTACAACAGAATTCTCTCAAACCCAGAGAAAACTACTCGTCTGGCGCCTATGTCCTACTTTGAGGCGCACCTTTTGGTCTCTATTGCGCAAACACTCCAAGGACAAACGCAAAGTGCTCTTCAGCACGCAAGAAGAGCTGTTGAGATTGCTCCTCTTAGCATGAGCGCCAGGCTCCACCTCTCCCACTGCCTTGAAGAGTCACTAGACATTACCGCTGCGGCAGATGAGCTCAAGAAGCTCCTGCTGCTTGCACACGACCCCGAGAGCATTGGATTTGGATACTATCGCATGGCATTTTTCCAATGGCGTCTAAGACATCTTAAAGCGGCCCAAGCTTGTTATCAGTTTGCTTTGAAGTTCTTACCAGGAGCCACGTTTATTATTGGCACTGAGACGGCTATTCTCGCACAAAGTGAGCCTGAGTTTTGCTGCGAAGATATGAGCGATGACGATATCTACTCCGCACTGATACAAGAGCAAATTCCTATCGCACCTACCAACGAGGTCTCCACTATTTTCTTGGATGGTACCCGCGCTTCACTTGATGCAGAACTCTTTAGTGTGGCAAAGAACTTTATGATGAACCTAGGCATTATGACTAAAGACGACGTCTACTTTGACATGCTCAACTCCATTGAAGGAGAGCCTGATAGATAAGACGGCATGGCTGTAAACGCGGAAGGTCTGAAAGACCAAGTGGACCGCATGAACTCCGCGCGACATAACTTACCAGTAAAAAAGGAGCCCCGATTTCTCGAAGCTCCTTCTTTGTAGACATTGTTGCAAGTACTTTGGCTTACAGCTCGTTCATTACACGGACAAGCTTAACGGCGTAATTCTTATCCATTGCCCACGTACCAGCAAGCTTACGGATAATGTTAGCCTTCTTAGCAAGAATCCATGAACCATAGCGAGGGTCAACGTCTCTAGCCTTGCTTGGATCAACGGTCAGTGGCTCATAACCTGCGTATGCACGAAGGTGCAGTGCCTGTGCACGAAGTCCCTTAAGAACGGTATCAAACGAGAGTCCATGCTCACCGTTTCCGGTTGCACCAAGACCACCAAAGTTGCACTGTTCAGGGAGGACATCGCCACCAAAGCGAAGGTTACCTGTCTCAATCATGACCTGCGCATAGAGGAGCTCTGGACGAACTCCCTCGTCAATTGCAGCCTGCCAGAGCTGGTTTACAAAATCAGTTCCTGTTGCAGCGCCCTTCTCGGCATAAACAGATGGATAAGCAGAACCTACGCGCTTGTTGAAATCTCTTTGGAGGTCCTCTTTAGAGACAAGAGGAGCTCCAAGAACGCTGGTGCGATCAGAGAAATTGCCGCGAGTTGGCTCAATTGGAGAATCATTGTCAGCCGGTGTGTTGTTGTTAGCGTCTCTATTATCTCCAGCGTTATTGCCGTTGTTGTTATCAGTAGGCTTGATGTTAAGAACGCCATTTGCATCTGCGTAAGCAACACGACCATCAGGAAGAGTGACATTTTGAGAGCGCAACAATCCATTACTCTGGTCAAAGTAATAGTATGAGCCGTTAATTACCTGAAGACCAAAGAGAGCACCGTGCTCTTTTGTATTTGGATCAAAGTACCAGGTCTTGCCATTTGGTGTATTAAACCAACCAGAAACAAGAGCACCATTAGATTGAGCCCAAGCCCAGACATTATTAGGCATCTCTACCCAGTCATTAGCCTTCATGCCGCTATTGACATCAACGTAGTATGAGCCGCTAGCTGTGATAACAAGTCCAGTCTTCATCAGTGGATACTCAGTATTCTCATCAAAGTAGAACCACTTGCCGTTAGACATGTACTTCCAGCCAGAGTAAAGAGAGCCGTCTGAATTTGCCCATGCCCAATTGCCATCAGACAGGCTAATCCAACCGCCGTAAATCAGACCACGATTCTGATCAATGTAGTACTTCTTGTTTCCGTCAGTCATAAGACCAAAAGTAGCGCGATAGCTGTTGTTAGCATCAAAGTAGAACCACTTGCCATTTGGCATGTACTTCCAACCTGCGTGCAGAGAGCCATCTCCTGTTGCCCAAGACCAAGAATCATCAGCCTGGTGGACCCAGGAATTCTTTGCCATTCCATTAATCTCATCAAAATAATAAGACTTACCTGAAATGGTCCTCTGGCCAAGAGCAGCAGCGTTATGAGGCGCAGTTGCGTCAAAGTACCAAACCTTACCATTTGACGTAGTAAACCAGCCGGAGACAGCAATGCCTCTTGCATCAAAATAATGCCATCCGTCATCGTCTTTAAGCCATCTGCTTACGTAAGCAGTGCCGTTGTCGTCGGAATACATCCATCCTTCAGCAGCTCTACGCCAGCCATAGGATTCTTTAATTTTTGCGTCATAGTTTGTCTGACGGGTTACTTCTTGACCATCAGAAGATCTTGCAGTGATATACAGGGTGTAACGGCCGCTAGCAGGAAGCGTAAAGGTAGACGAAGTTGCCGTTGTATTAGATGCAACCGTTACCTTTGCTCCGTCTGGACCAACATAGCTATACGTAAACGTCGCACCAGTAACTACGCCAGTAAGAACTGGCTTTAGAGTGACATCGTTATCCTTTTGAGCTACTGAAACACTACTCATGCTCCACCAGGTATCAGAGCTATACATTTCCCAAATTGCCCATGCATCTGCCCAGCCAATGTAGTCAACCTTGGAATTATCGCCAAGGTCTTTAAACTCAGCAGCATGTGCTGGATTAGAAATGAATTGATGCTCAATAATTACGCCAAGAATTCCCTTTTGGCGAGCATAGCGGACAATACCGTAATAATCGGACTCATCGCCATTCTCGTAATAGTCTGTTCCATATTGGTCGTTGTAGCCACGTTCTGTTGCACCGTCACCGCGGGTAACAATACCAACCTTATTTCTGAGGTAATAGTTAACCTTACCGGCAAAAATTTGACCGGATAAATAAAGATCATAGTTGTAGCTTACCTTATGAGGAACAAGTACCTCTGAGCCCGTTGCAGATGCAGGGCCGGCGTTGTAGTGAAGCGAGATGATGGCACAAGCGTTTGCGTCAACAGCACGTTGTACGCGCGTCTTGATTGATGGATCCTCGTGTTCTCCACGAACAACAACAACCTGTACACCCCATTTTTCCAGATACTTCTTGGCGTACATGGCAGTTGCCCAAGCCAGATCTCCCTCTTTGAGTCCAAAGTAGGTAGCACCTGGATCTCTGCCTTCAAGGCCATCACTGTGACCTGGGTCAAGCGCAATAGGTCTGCCAGTTGCACGAGCAAGTGCTACGGCATCTTTTAGTGATTCACTCTGAATTATGTTGCCTTGGGCATCCATTGTGGTGTAGGTAGTTGCATATGCGCTTTGAACTGTTGTTGCAAACAATGCTGCGACAACAAAGAACAAAACAGCAAGCAATTTACCGCGAGTATTAAATAAGCTGCGTTTCATGCGGTCCTCCGAAAAGTATTGGTTTACTCCTCTTCATACTTGCTAAAAGTTTACACTAGACTGGCACGTCAACAATAAAAAACACAAGCTCACCGCAACTTGATTGGAACTCTGTGATTTTCTCGACACTTGAAGATATTCTTGCAACAGATTTTGAAGCAGCAATCTTTGACTTTGATGGCACAATTGCGCATACACATCATATCTGGAAGCTTGTTGACCAGGAGTTTTTTGAGTCGCGAGGAATCCCTTACACTCCAGAAATTGGCAAGATTCTCTCCCCTCTTGGATTTGAAAAGGGGGCCGAATGGGCAATTGCCACCTATGGGCTAAAGGAAGATCCAGAAGAGATTGTCGCCGAGTGGAAAGAACTCAGCAAAAGTTTCTTTGTAAACTCCGTGCAACTTCGACCTGGTGTTGTTGATTTTATTGGCAAGCTAAAAGAAAAAGGCATCCCTACTGCATTAGCAACTGTCAACGAGCCAGAGCTTCTTGCTCTTCTTGAGCCTCGTTTACATCTATCCACTCTGTTTGGTACTCAGGTGTTTGCGGCAGATGTTGGGTCTGCAAAAGATGAGCCGTATCTCTATTTAGAGGCTCTTGCTCGCCTTAGAGCTCAAGCCGAGAAAACAATTCTGTTTGAAGACATTCCTCTGGCTCTACAGACAGGAAATTCTGTTGGCCTTATCACCTGTGCTGTTAATTGTGATGATGAGCATCAAGATATCGAGAAACTCTCTGAACTTGCTAACTTTACCATCAAGCACTGGTATTAAAGTTTTTTGCTATTGCAACTAAAAAAATAGCGATGTAACAAAAAAGGAGACCCGAAGGTCTCCTTTTGATGGTAGTGTTCGCAAGTACTAGATCTTGTGGACGCTAGAAGCCTGGAGCTTACCGTTCTGGCCGGTGGTAATCTCAAACTCGACAGGCTGACCCTCATCGAGAGTCTTGAATCCGTCCATCTGAATCTCGGAGAAGTGTACGAACAGATCGTCGCCATCCTCACGAGAGATGAAGCCGTAACCCTTGTCTGGATTAAACCACTTTACAGTACCCTGAGCCATTTCGTGCCTTTCTTTCTTAGCCCCGCAGGGCAAAACTGCGCCTGTGGAGCGCGATACCGTGACGTTTCGCCACGTGAAATATAATAACCTTAATCAACAACTTATGTGGCGAGAAACCACTCATGGAGATTTTCACACCATCTACCGGAAGAGCCACAGGTATTCAAGCTGTTTTCCAGCATTTATTTATGGATATATCTGCCATTAAACGTTTTTTATCTCATTAGTTGAGCATTTTTTCATAGAAGATAGAGAATTTGTATAGGATTAATTTACGAGAACAATAACAGGCATATCAAACTATTATTTATATAGAAAGTTATCCCTTCAAAAAAGGATATGCCAATGAAAAAGAAGACATGTTCGTCCAGCAGGCCTTCAATGCAAAAGCTTATTGCGGTTGCTTCGTTGAGTGCAGCTCTACTTTGTGGACTCCATGCTACTCCTGCTCTTGCAGAAACTACTGATACATCCACAGTAAGTGCCCCTGAATCAACTTCTAACTCTTATTCAAGTTGGAAAAAAGTTGGTGGAAAGTTTTATTTTTATACTAAAGATGGAACTATTCTAAAAAGTCAGTGGATCACTAATGGCAGTCATCAATATTATGTAGATGAAACAGGTGCAGCAGTATCTGGTTTCTATACCACGCCTGATGGCAAAACCTGGTATTTTGAGCCAAGTGAAATTGATATAAATAGTCCATATGCGTTTCCATCACCAGCTGAATACGGCTTATTTTATATTCTCGAAAATAAAAGTACTCCTAATTATCACTACACTTACTACTACGTAGATAAAGATAACGGCTTGATTAAAAACAATTGGGTTAAAACAGATAAAGGTTGGAGCTGGGCCGGACCTGATGGGCGTTTTACTGAAGGATGGTTTACTGATCCTAATGGTAAAATCTGGTATTTAATTGGTAAGACTGATTCGGATGTTCCGGTTATTGCTAAATCAGCTCCGGTCGATGGAAAGCTGTACTTCTTTGATACTTCGACCGGACTTTTACGAAATTCTTGGGTAAATATGGGCCATGGTGTAGAAGCTTGGTACTGGGCTGGTCCAGATGGCGCTGCTGTCTCTGGCTGGTTTAAAACTCCAGATGGCAAAACTTGGTATGCCGACCCAAAACATTCCAATGAAGTAGTAATGGGCGGAATAGATATTGATGATAAATATTATTTCTTTGATCACAGTAATGGCCTCGTTACCCATGGTTGGATCGGTGGTGGTGATGATGGTGAATGGGCTTGGATTGAAACAGTAGGCTCTGTTTATTCTGGCTGGAAACACATGCCAAATGGTAAGTGGTTCTATTTTGGTGAAACAGAATTCCCTATGATTAATAAGGATTTTGTCTACACTACTTACAGCTTCCCTGTGCTTAAGAAAGGTGTCTTCACTATTTCCAGCGGAACTTATTACGTTGACGTAAATAATGGAATGACCGCTAACAGTTGGGTACAGCTCCCTAATGGCGGTTGGGCTTGGGCACAGTCGAGTGGTGCATTTGCCTCTGGTTGGTACACCACGCCTAATGGCAAAACTTGGTATTTTGATCCATCAGATCCACAGCATCCTGCAATGATTGGTGAGACTGAAATTAACGGTCAATCATATTATTTTGATTCAGGCTATGGTCTTTCTAAAAATGGATGGGTTCATAGAGCTGATGGTTCTTGGTCCTGGGCTAACTCTGATGGCTCTTTATATTCAGGTTGGAAGCATATGCCTAATGGCAAGTGGTTCTACTTTGATACCAAAGATTCCAAGCACCGTATGCTTGTTGGTGTCATCCAAACTTCTAGTGGAACTTATTATATTGATGAGTCTGCTGGAATGACCGCTAACAATTGGGTACAGCTCCCAGAAGGCGGTTGGGCATGGGCTCAGCCAAGTGGTGCATTTGCTTCAGGTTGGTATACCACACCAAATGGAAAAACTTGGTATTTTGACCCAGCAAAGCCAAGCCATCCTGCTTATACTGGAGAACACACTATTGATGGTAAAGACTATTACTTTGATGAGGGTTATGGTCTTGCTCGCAATCAATGGATTACCCGTTCCGATGGCGTAAGACGCTGGGCTGGACCAGACGGCGTACTTACTGAATACAAGCGCTAAATCAGTTTGAACTGCTCTTTATTACCTGGATTTATTGGAGTTAAAACAATGGAGAAGAAGATGCGTTTTTCCTACAGACCTTCTACACAAAAGCTTATTGCGGTTGCTTCGTTGAGTGCAGCTCTACTTTGCGGACTCCACGCTGCTCCTGCTCTTGCAGAGACTGCTGATACATCCGCAGTAAATACCCCTGCTGTAACAACTGAAACTACTGCAACATCTGAAAATACTTCTCCTACAGCACCTGAAAACTCTCAGCCTACCTCACCTGCAGCGCCAACAACAACTCCAACAACAGACCAGACACCCGCTGTTCCAACAGAGAATACTTCGCCAACCCCTCAGTCTTTTGGATGGAGACAAGAAAACGGCCAATTCCACTATTACAAAGAAGATGGAACACTTGTCACAAGCCAGTGGATCAAAGATGATTCTGGTTGGCACTATGTAGACGCTGCTGGTAATGCAGTCAAGGGTTTGTACACAACACCTAATGGAAAAACTTGGTATTTTGATCCAACTGACCCGCAGCATACGGCAATCTTCGGTGAAGTCGAAATTGATGGTAAGTTTTACTACTTTGATTCAACAATCGGACTTGTAACAAATGGATGGGTATATCGTTCAGCAAGTTCTTGGTCATGGGCAACTGAAGATGGTACTTACTATTCTGGATGGAAGCATATGCCTAACGGCAAGTGGTTCTATTTTGATCCAGAAGAACCTCGTCATCGTATGTTAATTGGAACAATTCAGGTTTCTGGTACCTCATATTACATTGATGAATATGCAGGTATGATTTCTAACAGTTGGATTCAACTACCAACTCGTGAGTGGGCTTGGGCTCAAAAAAATGGCGCTCTTGCCTCTGGATGGTTTAACACACCAAATGGTAGAACTTGGTACTTTGATCCATCTGTTCCACAGCATCCAGCGCTTATTGGCAACGTAGAAATTAACGGCACATATTATTATTTCGATGAAAACTATGGAATCCTTAGAAATAGTTGGACTCACAATGATGATGGTTCATGGTCTTGGGTAGATACTTATGGCTCATTCTATTCAGGTTGGAAACATTTCCCAAATGGTAAATGGTTTTACTTTGATCCAGAAGACTCAATCCATCGCATGAAAACTGGACTTTTCCAACTTCCTAGCGGTTCATATTACGTTGATGAAAATGCTGGTATGACTTCAAGTAATTGGGTGTCCCTACCAGACGGAAATTTTTCCTGGGCTCAATCTGACGGCTCTCTTGTCTCTGGATGGTTTACTACTCCTGGCAATAAGACCTGGTACTTTAATCCATCTTCAATTGACCATGCCGCATACGTTGGAGAGCATTCAATTGATGGAAAGAATTACTACTTTGATAAAAGCTATGGTCTAGCAAAAAATGAATGGATTACTCTTTCAAATGGTGTAAAACGTTGGGCAGGTCCAGACGGAGTACTGACTGGATTCATTTCTCCCGAAGGAGTCTTCTCTACAGATGACGGTTCACAGCCAACAGGAGCGGTACATCTTCCTGGCTTGACTGTAAACGTTGGCTCTGACCATAAAATTAAGACAGGTTGGATAAAAGAAAACAATAAAGATTTTTACTATCTTTCTAATGGTGCACCCGCAGATGGATGGCTTAATATTCATGGAACCTGGTACTACTTTAGCTCCAATGGAGAAAAACAAACTGGTTGGATTAATTCAAAGGGCAGTTGGTACTTCCTTGATTCTGACGGCAAGATGAAAACCGGATGGATTAAAGATAATGGCAAGGACTACTACCTCAATACTAATGGTTCCATGCAAACTGGTTATGTAACCTGGGGTGGAAAGCTATATTGGTCAGCTGCTGATGGCGCCATGGAGGAGCAGCCTTGCTACTACCCCGACATGTATCGTTATGCGCAGAACTATTACAGTGCTACTAACTGGCTTATCCAGATTGATACTACCGGCAATCGCTTTGCTGTATATAGGGGCTCACACGGCAACTGGGTTGTTTGGTACGAATGGCAGTGCACCACAGGAGCACCAGGTATGTGGACCCCTCATGGTCAATTTACCGTAGGTAACAAGGGTCTCTACTTTGGCTCTGGCTTTAGATGCTGGTATTACACGACCATTTCTGGTGAGTATCTTATTCACTCCATTCTCTATAACTCCGACGGTTATACCGTCCGTGATGGTAGGCTTGGATACAACGGTTCCCACGGTTGCGTACGTCTTGCAACAGAAAACGCTAAGTGGGTTTATGACAACATTCCTTATGGAACCAAGATTGTCATTTGGTAATCCAACTAGTACATCGCTCTATAACAAATAAACCCCAACTCATATTGAGCTGGGGTTTATTTGTTAGCTTATAAAATGTGGTTACGCAAAATACTTTGCTTCAAAATCCTTAAATTGCTCTGGAGTAGCGTTTTGATCTACCGAGAAGGACTGTGCAACTGCTACGGCCTGCTGTCTTCTGAGACCAGCCTTATCCTCGTCTCCTAGTTGCTCATAAACGTGAGAGAGCCTGTCGAGGGCATACACCACATACTCTGCAACTGAATCAGCTACGCCGGAGAGTAACATCATCGTTACAAGAGAGTCTGGCGAAAGCGCAAGAGCAGTCTCTGGGCTCAAATCAATGAGCTCTGCAACAGCTGCCTCTACCCCATCGAGTGACTCTTCAGTTTGAGTCTCTAAAGCATTTCTCAAACCTGCTGTGACCGTTGAAGTAAAGTCATCGATTACTTCCAAAATGTAATCTCGTTGAAGCATTTTGTTCCAATCTACTAGTTAGTAGGAACAGGAATACGTAAGTGATCAAATGCAGCATGCGTTGCCTGTCTACCTTGAGGGGTTCTAATGATAAGCCCTTGCTGCAACAGATATGGCTCATAAACATCTTCAAGTGTAGACGGATCCTCTGAGACTGCACTTGCAATGGTTGTGAGGCCAACTGGGCGCCCTCTGAACGTCTCACAAAGCGCACGTAAAACACGCACGTCCATTACATCTAGACCAAGCTCATCAATCTCAAAGAATGAAAGTGCCTCTGAGGCTACCTGCCAGGTAATAGTACCTTCGGCTTTAACTTGTGCGTAATCTCGCACACGTTTTAAAAGACGATTTGCCAGGCGTGGTGTACCTCTTGATCGAGACGCAATTTCAGCAGCTCCCTGCTCATCTACCTCAACATCAAGAATACTTGCAGAGCGCATAACAATAGTCTGAAGCTCAGAAACAGTATAGTAATCAAGACGATAAGAAATACCAAAACGATCGCGCAAAGGACCAGTTAAAAGTCCTGTTCTTGTTGTTGCAGCTACAAGAGTGAAGCGTGGGATATCAAGCCTGATTGACCGAGCTGCAGGACCTTTGCCAATAACAATATCTAAGAAGAAATCTTCCATTGCTGGATACAAAATTTCTTCAACCTGATGATTAAGCCTGTGAATCTCATCCACAAAGAGGATATCTCCCTCTTCAAGATTAGTGAGAATTGCTGCTAAATCTCCCGCTCTCTCAATTGCGGGACCAGAAGTTGTATGAAGCTTGGAACCCATTTCTCCCGCTAAAACACCAGCAAGTGTTGTTTTACCAAGGCCTGGAGGGCCAGAAAAAATTACGTGATCAAGCGGCTCATTACGACTTTTTGCAGCCTCAATAAGAACGCGAAGATTAGATTTAACACGCTCTTGACCAAGATACTCATCAAGAGTTTTTGGTCGCAAGTTTCTATCTTGCTCCAAGTCTTCTGCCTGAAGCCCACTAGAAACTACACGTTGAGAAGTGTGTCCTGGAAATGGAGCTGGAGTAGACGACGACTCAAATAAGTTATCTGCATCTGCTTCCCACATTAATTACCACTTCCCAAACGCCTTAGTGCATATCCAATAGCAGCTTCAATTGTAATAGCACCAGCCTCTTCATACCCCTCGAGAGCAAGCGTTGCTTCCTGAGAAGTAAAGCCCATTCCAAGAAGAGCCTCAATAGCCTCTGATTCTACAGAGGTTACAGCAGGTTTTGGAATAGCAGCAAAGTCTGCAGGAGACGTAAGACCAACAAGCTGCTTAAGCTCTGCATCTTTTGCGAACACATCAGAAAGTTCAATTACTAAACGCTCTGCCTTCTTCTTACCAAGGCCAGAGACACTCTTAAGACGATTTCCGTCATTGGTAGCCACAATTACCGCAAGTTGCTGTGGCGTAAACGTAGAAAGCACAGAAAGAGCCAATTTAGGACCTACTCCAGAAATTGCACGCAAGCGATCAAAGAGCGCACGCTCTTCTCGCGAAGCAAACCCAAAGAGTTCCATTGAATCTTCTCTGACCACCATACGAGTTAAAACGGTAACGCCCGCCTCGCCCGCTTGTGGAAGCGCAGCAGCTGTTGAAGCTGAGATACCCAGCTCATACCCAACGCCATTAACGTCGAGAACAGCAACCGAAGGTGTAACGGATACAAGTGTGCCCGTAAGCTGGACAATCATAGTTGTATTCTTCCCTTTCCAAGCGAGGTGGTTCTTACAAGATTAGCGTGACAAACCGCAGCAGCTAAAGCATCAGCTGCGTGGTCTGGGTGAGGCTGATGATCCAAGCATAAAATATTTTGAACCATATACATAACCTGCTGTTTATCAGCAGCTCCTGTACCAACAACAGCCTGTTTTATCTGCATTGGAGTATATTCTCCAACTGTAAGACCTGCTTTAGAACAAGCGACAATAGCAGCTCCACGAGCATGTGCAGTAGGAATAGCTGATTTAACGTTTTGTCCAAAGTAAATGCTCTCAATAGAAAGAGCTTCTGGCGAAAACTTATCTATAACCTCAACAATCTGGTTATAGATTCTTCCCAAGCGCATATCTATTGGTTCATCTGCGGTTGTAGTTATGCATCCATAGGCGCGTGCACGGCATTCAGAGCCCCTTGTCTCTACAATTCCCCATCCAGTGTGAGCAAGACCAGGGTCTATTCCAAGAATTACCATTGCACCTCCTAATATAGAACGTTCGTTCTATATTATCACAGAGTCTGTGCAAACGATGCAACTAATTTTCTGAGAAGGGACCTCTCCACATTTTGGGGTCAACCATGCCAATTTGCGTGTCAGTTTCTTGAGCAAGCTCCTTTAAAAGCTCCAGCATATCCTTAAAGCCTTCCTGAGCCTCTGCTGGGTCAACTGACAACTCAGGCAGATGCATAGAAGTCCCCTGAATTTCTCGCAAAGAATTTCGTAAGGACTCTATCAGGTCAGATTCTGAAGCCTTTGTGTCTCTAATTCTGTCTTGCCAGACTGACGCGTGTGGGATTTGAGCGTTTGTGAGGCTCTTTGAAGACATTTCTAGAACCTCAGTGGTGTTTCTGCGGTCTTTTTGGCGAGCGTGAAGCCTAGAAATAATTGCTTTGACCTCGTCAACCTTTCCCATTTCTTCCACAATGGCAGAAATGCTTTTATTCCACTCAAGATAGCTGGTAAGCACATAATCAACAAACTCAATGCGTTCTTGAGGCGTTGGCGCGGCATTTTCTAGCCCATCAGTTACAACCTCAGAGATATTCTCGAGAACTGCATGGTCAATAGCTGGTGAGAAGGTATTTCTTACCCTAGCAAGGTCAACAATGTCTGCATGATACATATCTCCCAGAGGCCACAGAGAGTGTGCGCTAGAGATCTCTGTTCCTTTGAGCGCAAGAATGGTTTTATCGGCAGTCTCAAGCGTTAAGTAATTGTGCTGGTCAGCGTATGCGTAGCCGTATGCACTCACCAATTTTGTATCGGTAAATGTCGAGAAAACCGTGCTATCCACAGTAACTTTATTAACCCGAAGTCTTGCGGTAAGCAACTCCGCAGCACTTGTTGCTCGAGAATCTTTGTTTGGAAGCAACAGTACGTGGACGCGCATAGGACCTAAAGCATCTGAAGCAAGTGCAACGGTGACAAGAGAGTTGAGCGAGCCATCAACTGCAATAAACACGCCGTCAAAGCCAGACTTTACCGTGTAGTCTCGCACTCCTGTAGCTAATACGCCCCAGGTAGTAAGCGCGCTGTTATAGACACCCGCAGTATCTTCTCTATCAAAGTTTTCGATGGTGTCTTGGTCAACATCGCAGACAACCATGTCTTCTGAGAAAGACGCTGCTTGTTTGACTAAATCTCCTGAAGGAGACAAGAAGAAGCTTGAACCACAAAACACCTGATTGCCATAGGCGCCAACAGCGTTTGCCGCAATAAGCCAGCTATCAAACTCTTCAACATCCCCCAGATAGCGGCTTTCTGCCGCCGCCATGCCCATGGCGGACGACGAATCATCAACAGCAAAGCCAAAATACGGCAGGTAAATGACAGCATCTAACGAGTCGTCGACATCTTGCCACGCGTCAAGATCGTCGTAGGTAAAAGCAACGCCAAACGTAAGGCCGCCTGCTTCAAATTTTGCGAGCTCAAAGGTATTCTCGCCAGATGTTTGTGCAGAGCTAGCAGAACGAGCAAGAGCGCTCATGTGCGCTATCTGGGCAGTCAATTTCAGCGGAGTTACGGCTCCGTTTCTAACGAGAAGGGCCTCACTCGCTGCACTTCCATCAAACTCTGTTACTACAGGAATAAGGGCCGCAATTGGAAGCTTTTCTGAAAGCGAATTGATAATCTCCGAGAGGTCTGCAAAAAGCCCTTCTATGTCAGCCTCTGGCACGCTTAGCAGCCCCGTAAGAGTTGGCGCAGGATAAATGACTAGTTCAGCACCTTGCTGTTGAGCTCTCTGAGCATATTCCAGCATGGTCTGAGCGGTAAACTCAAAGTCTCCGGCCTGGGTATTCATTTGTGCAACTGCTATGCGCATACCATTCCTATCATGAAGTGCTTAGTTTGTTTTTACCCAAAAACAAACAGGTGTAGTAATAAGAAACGGAGCCGCAGGTAGCAGCTCCGTTCAGATTCACAGATAAGCTTAGCTTGTTAAATATGCAACCAGTCTTAGAGGGAAGCCTTCCAAAGACCGTGAAGGTTGCAGTACTCATAAGCCTCAGCCTCAACGCCCTCCTCAAGGGTGAAGGTAGCAACTGGCTCCTGGCCAGGCTTAAGCTGTGCAAACTGAGCGCCGT
>CAUUUQ010000017.1:0-26712 GCA_963548345.1 uncultured Atopobium sp.
AAAGGTTTTGATTTATGGGCAGATGATTATGATAAGAGTGTAGGTTTGTCTGACAAATACGGTTCGTATCCTTTTGCAGGCTACAAATCTATTCTTAATGTAATCTATAATCGTGTAATTTGTTCATCTGCGAAGACTGTCTTAGATATTGGGTTTGGAACAGCAGTACTGACTTCAAGATTATATGAAAACGGCTGTACGATTTACGGACAAGATTTTTCAGATAGAATGATTGAAATTGCAAAAGAGAAAATGCCTAAAGCAAGTTTGTATGAAGGCGATTTTTCCAATGGCTTGGTGGAACCTATACAGAAACAAAAGTATGACGCGATCATTGCTACATATTCTCTCCATCATCTTACAGACTTTCAAAAAGTAGATTTTATTACATCATTATTTAAGCTGTTAAACGAGGGAGGATGTATATATATCGGAGATATAGCATTTGAAACTCGGTCATTACTTCAAGAATGTATGCGGATTGCGGCAGATGAATGGGACGGTGATGAAATGTATTTTGTATGGGATAAGCTAAAAGGTCAATTTCCAGAAATGCGATTTGAAAAAATGTCTGACTGTGCAGGACTTATCACCTTGCAAAAATAACTTCCAGTTTGTCAATTACAGGTGACATTGAAAGAGCCAGCCCATTCAAGGTGCTGGCTCTTTCAAAAATTCCATTCTAAGTTATGCGTCTGTACCCTCAAACTGACTCTCATACAGCTTGGCGTAGAAGCCGCCCTTAGCTAAGAGCTCGTCATGAGTTCCGCGCTCAAGAATTGAGCCGTCCTTGATGACAAGAATGCAATCCGCTCCCTGGATGGTTGAGAGCCTGTGAGCAACAACTAGTGAAGTTCTGCCCTTCATGATGGTATCAAACGCCTTTTGTACCAGCTGTTCTGTTCGCGTATCAATGCTTGAAGTCGCCTCGTCCAGAAGCAGAATAGGTGGATTGGCAAGCATAACGCGAGCAATACAGAGAAGCTGCTGCTGGCCCTGAGATAAAGATCCGCCAGACTCTCCTACCATGGTGTCGTAACCCTGAGAAAGCTGCTGGATAAACTCGTGCGCCTGAGCCTTTTGAGCTGCAGCGATAATCTCCTCATCGGTGGCGTTTGGCTTTGCGTAGCGGATATTTTCTTTGATGGTTCCCTTAAACAGCCAGGTATCCTGTAACACCATGCCAAACTGCTCTCTAAGCGATGCTCGTGTGAGCTTTTGCGTATTGTGTCCGTCTACATAAATTGCGCCAGAATCAATACTATAGAACCTGAGTAGCAGGTTAATAAGGGTGGTCTTGCCGCAGCCAGTTGGGCCAACAAGAGCAATCTTCTGGCCAGGCTCTGCCTTAAATGAGATGTGGCTGAGCAGCGGGTGCTTGGGATCATAGGAGAACGCCACGTTATCAAATTCAATGGAGCCCTGTGGGTTCTGGATGACTTCAGCGTCTGCTGGATCAGGCTTGATTTCCTTTGCGTCGAGAAGATCAAAGACTCGACGAGCGCTTGCATAGGCTGTCTGAACCTGTGTAACAACTGCAGAAATGGCGTTAAAAGGCTTCATGTACTGGTTGGCATACGAGAGGAAGCTCTGCACCTGACCAATGGTGAGCACAGAAGGAACGCCCGTCAAAACGCAAATGCAGCCAAGTCCAGCTACCAGTGCGTAAATGAAGTTGTTTACCAAACGCGTGGAAGGATTAGAAAGCGATGATGCAAACTGTGCGCGCTCTCCTACTACACGGAGTTTCTCGTTAATGGCTTCAAACTGCTCAATAATAGCGTCCTTATGAGCAAAAGCAGTAATAAGCTCCTGGTTGGAGACCATCTCTTCTGCGTATCCACCAAGCTGACCTTGGTAGCCTTGTTGCTTGCTAAAAGAAGAGCTTGCGTATTTGGTAATGGCGGAAGCAACAATAATAGAGAGCGGTGTAGCTAGAGCAACTACAAGGCCCATAGGAACCGACATATAGAACATGAAGCATAAGGTTCCAATAATAGTCACCACGCCCGTAAGGAACTGCGTCAGGCCCTGCTGAAGGCCGTCACCTAGCTGGTCTACGTCGTTAACTACCCTAGAGAGCAAATCTCCCTGAGAATGCGTGTCAATGTATGAGAGTGGTAAGTTTGCAACCTTGGCGTGAGATGCGTCTCTGAGGTCACGCGTAACCAGATAGGTAAGCTTATTGGTAGACCAAGAAGCAAGCCACTGTGTTGCACTTGCAAGCAAAACTACCAGTGAGAGCTGAGCGATCGTAGGCAAAAGTGCTGCCTCGGCGCCCTGGACCAACCTGATGAGCTGATCGATGGCACTACCCACAATGATGGGTACCCAGAGCTGCAGAATAACGGTTGCAATAGATGACACAGACGCCAGAACCAGAAAACCTCTGTGAGGAGAAATCCATGCAGCTAGTCGGCGTGTGACTTCTGCTGCGGACATGGAGATAGCGTCAGCGGAGCCGCCTTTGCCGCGCTCAGGAGCGCTTGATGCAATAGCGGAGGTGCTTCCGCCAGAATACATATCGGCCATTACTCCACCTCCTCAGGACGAAGCTGTGAGAGACAAATCTCTTTATACAGCGGACACGTGGCGAGAAGTTCTTTGTGCGTCCCTAGCCCCACTTGTTTGCCATGGTCAAGAACAAGGATCTTGTCTGCCTGCATAACTGCAGCTACACGCTGCGAAATAATGATGCTTGTAGTTCTTGCGCTGAGCTTGCGAAGGGCTGTGCGGAGGTGTGCATCCGTAGCAAAATCAAGAGCGGAAGCAGCGTCGTCTAAGATGACAATGCGCGGACTTCCTACCAGAGCACGAGCAATGGTCAAGCGCTGACGCTGGCCTCCCGAGAAGTTCTTGCCGCCACGCTCGACAATGCTGTCAAGCTGATCGGGTTTCTCGCGCACAAAGTCTGCTGCTTGAGCAACCTCAAGAGTTGCCCAGAGCTCTTCATCGGAGGCATTAGGGTTTTTCCAGCACAGGTTGGAACGGATAGTGCCGCTGACCAGCGAGGTGTGCTGTGGAACGTAGCCAATGAGGGCACGCAGCTGCTCAAAGGTATAGGTTTTGACGTCGTGACCAAAGACGCTCACAGAGCCGGTTTCTGTGTCAAAGAGCCGTGGGATGAGGGCGGCAAAACTAGACTTACCGGAGCCAGTACCACCGATAATTCCCAGCGTCTGACCTGCCTGTAGCGTGAGGTTAATGCCAGAAAGAGCTGGCTCTCCTCCTCCACCATAGACAAGCGAGGCGTCCTTAAACGCTACAGCAGTTCCGGCAAAGTCGGATTCAGTGAGATTGATGTGCTTGTTTCCTTTATCAGAGAGCGCTGGCTTGGTGTTCAGAACCTCCATCACACGAGTGGCAGAAGCTGCTCCACGCGTGATGATAATAACCAGGTTAGCAACGTAGCCAATAGCCAGAAGTGCACTAGTCATATAGCTGACAAGTGCCACTACGGTACCTTGAGAGAGCGTGCCCGCGGTAATCTGAGGAGCTGCCAGCCAGAGCGTTACGGCAATTCCCAGGTACATGACAAGGAAGGTAGCTGGATTCAGAAGAGCCGAGTAATTTGCAGCATCAGTTGCTGTTTCTGTCTGAGCTAAAACCGCCTCAGAGAACTGCGCTTTTTCCTCTGCCTCATGCCTAAATGCTCTGATTACACGAATGCCAGAAAGCATTTGTCGCATATATAAAGAAACGGTATCTAAGCGTTTCTGCAGCTCAGAAAAAAGCATGGTAGATTTACGTGCAACAAAGAAGAAAATAGCTGCTACCAGCACTGTTGACAGTAAAAAGACCATGCCAAGTCGAGCATCAAGCATAATTGTTGCAATGATGGATCCTGCGGCGAGAATAGGCCATCTAACGAGCTGACGAATACCCAAAGCAACCGTAACCTGTACCTGGTTAACGTCATTGATGAGCCTTGTTACCAGAGTGTCTGTTCCAAGCAAGGAAATATCGGCGCTTGAGAGTTCTTGAATCTTCTTGAACAGTTCATTACGCAGGTCTGTTCCCGTGCGCTGAGAAACAATTGAAGCAATTTTTTGGCAGACAAGCGTAAAACCAAAGCCAACTATTGCAATGACTACCAGCAAAATACCGTAGCGAATAATGTCATATATGTTTGCCCCGTGTATACCCAGGTCAATCATGCGAGCAATAATCAAAGGCGTTAGAAGGTCTCCAATGACCTCAACACCTTTGCAAAGCACAGCAACAAAACTCTTACGCCCATACTTTGGCCATACAAACCTAGAAAGTAAATCTCCCATTTACGCCTCACCAAGCTTCTCTGCAAGCGTTAACCACTCGTCTTCCAACTCCATAAGTGCTGATTCAGCATCGTTGAGCTTTTGCTGCAATTCCATCAAACGTTGAGCATCGGTCGCATCAGCGGAGCTCATCTGCTCTCTAATCTGCTCGGGAAGATCCTGAGCCTTGCTCATACGTCGTTCAATCGAATCAAAACGTTTCTTGAGTTCGCGGCGCTCTGCGTTACTCAACACCGCGCTCTCTTGGCGAGAAGACCTGTCTACCTGCGACTCATGCGTACCTGAGCTTCCGCGTGCACCCGACAACTCCCCTGTTCTTCTCGCCGTTTGCTTTGCAGCATCAACAAGCGTAAGGTACTCGTCAACACCGCCGGGGACATGCCTAATACGGCCGTCAATGAGGGCATACTGGTCATCGGTAACGCGCTCAATCAAGAAGCGGTCATGGCTGACTACCAGAAGGGTTCCTGGCCACGAGTCCAGAAGGTCTTCCAGAACAGCAAGCATATCCGTGTCCAGATCGTTGCCTGGCTCGTCTAGTACCAGCACGTTTGGCTCTTCAAGAAGGACACAAAGGAGTGCCAAACGCCTATGCTGACCTCCGGAAAGGTCTTGCAGCCGATTAGTAAACTCTCGTCGATCAAAGCCCAAACTCTCAAGCAACTGTGTAGGGCTTTGCATCTTGCCGTTTACCAGGTAACTTGTCTTGTACTGACTTAACAGCTCAAGAACGGTCCACGCCTCTTTTGTGGCAAACGTATCAATCTGCTGAGAAAGCCAGCCAAATTTGACGGACTTTCCTACCTTTACCAGACCAGATGTTGGCTGCAACTGCTGTGTCATCAGCTCAAGAAGCGTAGATTTACCAGCGCCATTCTCACCTAGAATGCCATAACGATCACCAGGGCCAATGAGCCACTCAACATGTTTGATGACGTCTGCTTGAGAGTCAACGTCGGCAGCCTGCGTATTTTGATCTGCTTCCGTTGTCTGTGCGGCATTTTTGTAAGCAAAGGAGACGTCATGCATCTCAATAACCTGCTTGCCTAACCTAGAGACTGCCATTCGTTTTAGCTCAAGTGTGTTTCTCAGTGGTGGATCTTCGGCTAGAAGCTCCATGGCAGCGTCAATCCTAAACTTAGGCTTTGACGTGCGAGCCTTTGCGCCATGGGCAAGCCAATTAAGCTCTTTTCTAAGCGTATTCTGGCGGCGCTCTTCCATCACCGCTGCCTGTCTATCACGTTCAACTCGAGCTTGAATGTAGGCAGAATAACCGCCGTCAAATGGTTCAATCACACCGTCATGGACTTCCCACATGTGATCGCAGACCTCATCCAGAAACCATCGGTCGTGAGTGACCAGAATGAGGGCGCCATTTCCCTCTGACCAGCGGTTTTTAAGGTGATTAGCAAGCCACTGAATAGCGTGAAGATCAAGGTGGTTGGTTGGCTCGTCAATAAGCATTAAGTCCCAAGTGCCCACAAGCAGTCGAGCCAAATCGCAGCGTCTACGCTGACCTCCGGAAAGCTCTCCTACCAGGCCATTCCAGTTCAAGTCTCCAATGAGCTCATCAATAATCTTACGGATGCGAGCGTCAGATGCCCACTCATACTCTGGCGTGTCTCCCACAACAGCACTACAAACCGTCTGTGTATCAGAAAGTGAATCACTTTGGCCCATATAGCCTACTTGGATGCCACTTCTCCAAATTACGTTACCAGAATCGGGCTCAATTCTTTTGGCGATAAGATCTAAGAGGGTTGATTTTCCATCGCCGTTTTTGCCCACAACACCAATACGGTCACCCTCATTAACGCCAATAGTCTGGTTGGTAAGAACCTTCTTACCAGGCCACTCCATAGAAATTTGTTCGCAACCTACCAGAATTCCCACTAGTTATCACCTAAAAAAGAACGAAGTAACGTAATTTCTTCTCCCCAACCAGAAAGCTCAGAATGAGGAGTCTCCAAAATCATAGGAAGCGTGTTGACGCGCGGATTAGTCACCACAGCGCGGAACGTATCTAAGCCAATGAAGCCTTTGCCAATCTGCTCATGTCTATCTTTATGTGCTCCAAGGGGATTCTTAGAATCATTAAGATGCAAGGCTTTAAGCTTATTCAAGCCAACTATCTGGTCAAACGTATCTAGAACATCATCAAAATTTTCTACAATTTCATATCCGCCATCGTGAACATGACAGGTATCAAGGCACACGCCCATAAGCTCGGGGTGGTTTACCTTATCTAGAATTGCAGCAATCTCCTCAAACGTTTTACCAACTTCTGTGCCCTTGCCAGCCATCGTTTCAAGAAGAACGGTGGTGTGTTGGCCCTCAAAAAGACAGTCATTAAGAGCTTCTGAGATTTGCTCAATTGCCACTTCAGAGCCTTGACCCACATGGCTACCAGGATGAAAGTTGTAATAATTGCCTGGCAGATACTCCATGCGCTCAATATCTTCTGTAAGCGCACGACGAGCAAAATCCCTGGTTTCCTCTTTAGCCGAGCACAAGTTCATGGTGTAAGGAGCATGCGCAACCAGAGGTCCAAAGTGATGAGCCTCAAGAAGCTCCCTAAGCCTTGCAACATCAGCCTCATCTAGAGCCTTAGCGTTACCACCACGAGGATTTCTGGTAAAGAAAGCAAAGGTAGTTGCCCCAATAGAAAGAGCATCCTTACCCATTGCCTCCCAGCCCTTAGCTGCCGAGAGATGGCATCCAATAAAAAGATCTTCTGGTTGCACGCTATGCACGCTCCTCAAGCATCTTGGCTACACGGTCCAAAAGCTCTGAAGCTACGTCAGCAAGTGGTAAAGTCTCAAGCTGTTCTATACCTTGAGGAGTTACAAAAGCTACACGGTCTGTATCTGAACCAAAGGTTGAATCTGGCCTAGAAACATCATTTGCCACAATCATGGAACAACCTTTACGTTCAAGTTTAGCTTGAGCATGCTCCAAGACGTTATTTGTCTCGGCTGCAAAACCTACAACAACCTGGTCTTTCCTAGTCTTAGAAAGGCTGGCGAGAATATCTGTGGTTTCTTTAAGGTCAATAGACTCAAGATACTCTAATGATTTCTTGAGCTTATGGTCTACTGGGTGAGCTGGTGTATAGTCGGCAACAGCTGCCGTTAAAATTGCCGCATCAACGCTGTCAAAAACACGCATGCATGCCTTATACATGTCTTCGGCAGAAACTACTCTTTGAATGTTGACGCCCTGAGGAGCTTCAAGCTGCGTAGGTCCAGAGATAAGCGTAACGTCTGCTCCACGACTAGCTGCAATTCTAGCCACGTTATAGCCAAGTTTTCCTGTTGAACAGTTGGCAATAAAACGCACTGGATCGATCTTCTCGTGCGTTGGTCCTGCGGTAATAAGAAGTTTTTTACCTGCAAGGTCTAGTTTAGCTGGCGTTGCATCTGTAGCAGATAGAACCTTCAGCACAGCATCCACAATCTGCTGTACTGGAGCAAGCTTTCCGTCTCCGGTATAACCGCAGGCAAGACGGCCTGAATCGGGCATAACCATCTGGATGCCGCGCTGACGCAGCAGTGCCACGTTTGCCTGAGTGGCTGGATTTTCCCACATGTGTGTATTCATCGCAGGAGCCACAAGAACTGGCGTATGAGCAGCTAGAAGCGTTGCGCTTGCGGCATTATCAGCAATACCGTGAGTCATCTTAGCCATGATATTAGCCGTAGCTGGTACAACTACCATGCAATCTGCCCAGTCAGCAAGATCAACGTGGGCAACAGGAGACTCCACATTGTTGTAGAGCGAAAGTATCACCTCATGATGCGTAAGAGCCTCAAAGGTAGTCTTTCCAACAAACTGAGTTGCATCTTCTGTCATAACAACTCGAACGTCGCAGCCCGCTTTCTGAAGGCCTCTAAGCACTTCACAGGCTTTATATGCAGCAATGCCTCCGCACACCACAAGGCATACAGAGGGCTGGGCGGTTTTATCCAACATGGCGAGAAATTCCTTTATTCTTCAAATGCTGTAGAAGTAATAAGCATCCTGTGGCAATAAGGGCATTCAGCAATCTCAGAGCTGTGCTGAAGATCATGGAAAGAACTTGGTTGCAACTTAACGCGACAGACACTTGGAACGTTTCCCACAAGGTGCTCAACTGCCAGGCCTTTAAAACGTTTACGTGCAGCTTCATAGCACTCAAGCGTGTCAGAAGAAATCTGAGCTGCAAGCTCTTCTCGAGATTTAGAGAGCTCAACAATCTCTGCGCGAAGAGCCGCAGAATCAATTTCAAGGGACTGAGAAAGGCTCTCACGCTCTTTCATAAGCTTTACCTGCAAGTCTTGAGCTGTCTGATACGCCTTTTTGCACTTCTCAAGCTCTTCAGTTTTTGCTGCAAGTTTAAAATCGCACTTCTCAATATTCTTTGCCAAAGAAGAAAGCTGCTGGTCAAAATCTCTAAGAGCACGATGATTGGTAGCAGTTTCTACAGCAGCGGAGACCTCTTCTGTCTTTTGGACATAGTGGGCACGCTGTTCATTGAGATCAGAAATATCAATTTCTACGTCTTTTTTAACGCCAAGTACCTGTTTGAGCTGAGAAGCAATCTTTTTCTCTGCAAGTTGGGCGTTTTTAATCTTTTGAACCTGGGGCATTGAGGCCAAGTTGGATGCGAGTTTTAGCAGCTGCAAATCAATATCCTGGAGCTGCATCAGATTAACAGACTCACTCATAGGGCCTCCTCATATACGGTTACTCATCTAGTCTACCGTAAATAAGGACGTATCGGGCGCAGAACATAACTAATGCAGAGATTAGTATGTGAAAAATTTATCCAACAATCTGCAGCAATGTTGCACAGAAGGCATCAAGGTCGGCCTCAGAAACGCGCTCGTCAAAGGTAATGCGCAGACTGCCCAGAGCTTCGTTTCTAGAGATCCCCATTGCTGAGAGAACGTGACTTGCGTCAAGAGAGCCTGAGGAGCACGCAGAGCCAGCAGAGACTTCATAGCCTGCCTGGTCAAGCTTTAGGATAAGCGTCTCTGAATCCATCGATGGAACCATAATGCTTACCGTGCCAGGCATGTGATCTTTGCCAGCGTAAGCCTCTGTAGTTGGCTTAATCTTGGGAGAAGCACAGAGAGTCTCATACACCTTATTAGCGCGCGCAGAAACGCTCTCCTGCGTTTGAGTAAGGTTCTCCAGGCACCACGCAGCTGCGGCAGCAAAAGCTAGTGCGCTTCGAACGTCCTGGGTACCATGACGCCTGCCAGCCTCTTGTCCCCCACCGTAACTTTGTGCCTTAAACGGAACTTTGGAGCGCATAAGTACCGCAGCAATACCAAGAGGTCCACCAATTTTATGAGCGGCAATAGTCAAGGCGTCTACGTCTGCCACCTCAAGAGGAATGCGACCAAATGCCTGAACAGCGTCGGTGTGGAAAAGCGCGCCCACCTTATGAGCAGCGCGCGCAAGATCTACAACTGGCTGAATAACGCCCGTCTCATTATTAGCATACATAACGGAAACAAGAGCTACCGACTGGTCTAAAAGACTCTCAAGAGCAGAAGTCTCAATCTTTCCCTGACGGTTAGGCTGAGCGATTCTTACCTCAAAACCCTTCTCCCGAAGAACGGGTGCCAGATCCAAAATAGAATCGTGTTCAATTGCCGAGAAAACCACCGTGTTGCGCTTGTGATCTTTGTTGCGAATACCCTCTGCCATACCAAGAACAGAGAGGTTATTGCCCTCAGTGCCACCAGAGCAAAAGACCACGTCGGGAGCCCTAAACTTGCCGCCCACCGCACGTGCAATAACGCCACGAGCACCATCAAGCTCTCGCGCTGCTTGACGACCAAGCGAGTGCAAAGAGTTTGGGTTCACTCCTGCAATGGGTGAAGCCTCATAGGTTTTCTCGGCATCTAGCGCCTCTGGGCGCATTGGTGCTGAAGCTGCATAGTCTAGGTAAACGTAATCCATAACGTGTTTCTGCTGATTCAATCTTGGTGATCTGGCGTAACTAATGCTTGAGGCGCAGTCTAGCCCTGAACGGTAAGAGCGGACTCGCCAGCAGAGCGGATAGCCTCGATGGTTGCACCGCGGTCTTCCTGACCAAACACAGCGCTACCTGCAACAAGCATATCAGTGCCAGCAGCTACAACATCAGCTGCATTAGCTGCACTAATACCACCATCAACCTCAATCAGAGGGTTAACGTTGTGCTTACGGCAGAGCTCTTTGAGTGCCTTAAGCTTCTCAAGTGAGTGAGGAATAAACTTCTGACCACCAAAACCAGGGTTAACCGTCATGATAAGCACCAGGTCAAGGTCTTCAACAAGATCCTCAAGAACGCTTACGGGAGTGCCTGGGCAAAGAGAAATGCCAGCCTTAGCGCCAGAGTCCTTAATAAGATGGACAAGACGATGAGCGTGAACCTCAGCCTCGTAGTGGAAGGTGACAACGTCAGCACCACGGTCTAGGAACAGAGGTGCAATCTCAGCTGGATTAGTAACCATCAGATGGACATCAATAGGCAGCTCAGAAGACTTTTTGCAGTACGAGAAAATATCTGGGCCAAATGAGATGTTTGGAACAAAGTGACCATCCATCACGTCGTAATGGATGTAGTCAGCATTTGCAATTGAATCAAGCTCACTCTTAAGCTTGGAGAAATCTGCAGATAGAACAGATGGTGCTACCAGGACGTTATTCATCAAACTCTCCTATCGAGTCATTCCATAAAATTCTTCATTAGGCAGGCGGTTAGTAAGGCGAGAAGTAATGTCTTCTGGCGTAGCGCCTTCATAAAGCACAGCGTGAACAGCTGAAGTGATAGGCATCTCAACGTCCATCTGCTGGCCAAGCTCATAAAGACCAATGACAGCCTGAGCACCCTCAACAACCATGCCGGTTTCTTCCTGGTAAGACTGAAGCGTCTTGCCCTTAACCAGGGCTTCTCCAAACGTTCTATTTCTAGAATGCTCAGAGGTGCAGGTAGCCACCAAGTCTCCCATACCAGCAAGACCCATGCAGGTAAGTGGGTCTCCACCAATGGCGCATACCACGCGACCAAGCTCTGCCAAACCGCGTGTCATAAGAGCAGCAAGGGCGTTATCGCCATTACCCAGGCCAACAGCAATACCGCAAGCAATAGCTACAACGTTTTTAGCGGCAGCACAAGCCTCAACGCCACGCACGTCAGAGCTAATGTAGGTTCTAAAGTATGGACGAGAAAGCAGAGCTTGGAAGCGCTTTGCAACCTCGGCGTCTTCAGACGCAACAACTGCCGCAGAAATTCCCTGTTTAATAACCTCTTCTGCATGGTTTGGACCAGAAAGCACAGCAATTCTGGAAGGATTTCCCAGCTCGTCAGCAGCCACCTCATGCATAAGCTTGTGAGAACCTGCCTCCATACCCTTGGAGAGAATCAAAACATCAACTTCAGGGTCAAGATACGGTGCACAAGCAGCGCAAACAGAGCGCAGAAACGCAGAAGGAGCAGCCATAACAACGGCATCTACACCGGTGAGAGCCTCAGCTTCACTGGTGGTAGACACAATATTATGGGGAAGCTCAGAATCAGAAAGATGTCTGCAGTTGACGTGCTCTTTATTGATGGATTCGGTGACATCGGCCTCTCTAGACCAGATGATTACCTCGTCACAGGTTGAAGCAAGTAGTGTTGATAGTGCGGTACCCCACGATCCCGAACCAATAACAGCAACTCTTTTCATGATTACTTGTCCTTTTTCTTATCGCCGAAAGAGAATTTAGACTCACTACCAGCATTAAGACGATTGATATTCTCGCGATGTGCCCAAATTACTGCGGCAGCCACAACAAAGACTGGGATAGTTGCCACCGGGTCCATGCCAAATAACAGGCAGAAAAGCGGAATAGCAACCGCCGCACCAATAGAGCCAAGCGATACGTACTTAGTTGGGACGGCAAGCGTAATAAACACCGCAAGAGCTACGAGTGCTGCAAGCGGATTTACTGCAAGTCCGCCGCCAAATCCAACAGCAATTCCTTTGCCGCCGTGGAAATGAAGCCAGGGCGAGAAAATATGACCAAGCACACAGCAGGCATACACAAAAGAAATGATGAGCTCTGCCTCTGCGTGCTCGTTTCCCGAGACCAGAGGAGTAAATCCCTGGGTTCCCAAGAACCAACGGACTAGCATGACACTGATGATACCCTTACCTGCATCGCAAAGAAGCGTAAGAATTCCAGCGGCTTTACCAGCGTTTCTAGCAACATTGGTAGTGCCAATGTTTCCTGATCCAAGTTTGCGGATGTCCTCATGAGCCATAACGCTTGCAATAATCAGGCCAAATGGAATGCCGCCAAGACCAAACGCAATAAGTCCAAAGATCAGAGCAACAACAATTCCAGACATTAGTTAGATTCAACCTTCTTACGGAATTTCAAACGAATAGGTGTGCCAACCAGAGGGAACTTCTCGCGAAGTCTATTCTCAATAAAGCGCTCGTAGTTATCGTCAACAAGGTCTGGAGCGTTGCACCAGAACGAGATAACAGGAGGCTTGGAGCCTGTCTGAGTAGCGTACTGAATCTTAAGACGGCGGCCGCGATCAGAAACCGTGTGTCCGCCCTCTCTGATCTGGGCGAGAAGCTCGTTGAGCTCGGAAGTTTTGAGCTGAAGTGCGCGGGATTCTGCAGCCGAAAGAGCTGCGGCAAGCACCTTATCAATAGCGCGACCAGTAAGTGCAGAAACGTTGATGGAAGCAATCCACGGAGCAAAGGCCAGGCGCTTTGCTACAGAGACTGCTACCTCATCGCGCTTTGCTTCAGAATCAATAAGATCCCACTTGTTAAGCAGGAGTACCAGCGCACATCCGCGCTCAACAGCCATGTTAGCAAGCTTTTGGTCCTGCTCGGTTACGCCCACAGAGGCGTCAACAACAAGAAGACAGACGTCTGCGCGGTCCATTGCCTGCAGACCTCTGACCAGACTGTAGTACTCAACGTCCTCGTGTACCTGGCTCTTTTTGCGAATACCAGCGGTATCAACAAGACGAATGGGAGTTCCCTTCCATTCAATCATGGTGTCAATAGCGTCACGCGTAGTACCAGCAACATCAGAAACAATAGAGCGTTTCTTGTTAGCCAGGCGGTTTGCCAGCGAAGATTTGCCAACGTTTGGACGGCCGATAATTGCAAGGTTAAGGATGCCATCATCCTCTGGCTCTTCATCAGCCTCGGGGAAAGCGTTTACGATGTCGTCCAGCAAATCGCCAGTACCGTGACCGTGTGAAGCAGATAGAGGCAGAGGTTCGCCGCAGCCAAGTGCGTAGAAGTCCCAAAGACCGTCCTGCTCAGTTGCAGGGTTATCTTTCTTGTTGACAACCAAGAACACAGGCTTGGTACTCTTGCGAACAATGCGAGCAACCTCTTCGTCTTCGTCAGTAACACCAGTGGTACCGTCTACAACAAAGACAATAACGTCTGCCTCTTCGCATGCAAGAAGTGCCTGCTCACGGATGTGTGGAGCAAAACGATCCTGCGACTTAATTGACTCAATGCCGCCGGTGTCAATAAGCTTAAACTCACGACCATTCCAGTCAGCATCGTGATACGAACGGTCACGGGTTACTCCCCTAGACTCGTGCACAATTGCATCGCGTTTCTCGGCAATTCTATTTACCAGCGTGGACTTACCAACATTAGGGCGTCCAACAATAGCAACAATGGGCTTAGCCATGTCTCACCTTTCATTCAGTTGGTTTAATAATACCAGCAATACGTGGCTAATCCCACTCTTTGAGCGCTTTAATACACGACTCAGCAATGTTTGTAGGACCAGGAATTGACATGATTACTTTTGCGCCACGAGCCTCTAGCTGCGCAGTTAAATCGGCCAGCGACACGCCATCAAGGGTGACCTTATCAAAGTTAAACATAACCTCAGGAAGCACTACCAGGACATCAGTTAAGTCCTCTGGTACCTGGGCGAGAAGATCAACGGCGCAGATAAGTCCGGTGACATTAACGTCTCCACCAAAGAAATCATTGCGAACGGCAAAGGTAGAAACGTTTCCGTTGGCAGACCAGTTATCGCAGAAGGTCTGGATAGTTTGCTGGGCAGCCTCGCCTACAATCAGCATAATCTTGCGTGCGCGAGCAGAAAGATACGTATCTGCCTCATCAAGGGCAGTACGCATAGAGGCGCAGACCTCTTCGGCCTCATCAAGAAAGCTTCTAAGCATGCCAATGCCATCGTAGAACTGCGGATAGCCGTCATAGGTATATGCAGGTGGAATGGGTAGTTGGGCATCTACATAGAACTCGTCAGAGAGCTGGAAACGTGTAATGCCCAAAGAAGCACGTGCGCGCTCCTGATAGGGTTCAACAATTTTGACTACAGAACGGGACAGCTCCACGTCATCAGAATAAGAATGCGTAAAGCGCTTAGAGTCTTTAGTATAGCCAAGCGGAACAATGGCCAGAGAGGTAATCTGCTGGTGAGCCTCTACCCAATCAAGCGTTTTATCAAGCTCTTCGCCGTCGTTGATATTAGGACACAGAACAATCTGGCCATGGATCTCAATGCCGGCGTCCATAAGTTTCTCAAGCACTTCAATGCCTCTGGCTGCGCGAGCACCAATTAGATTGCGGCGCACGTCAGGTGAAATTGCATGCAGCGAGACGTTCATAGGCTCAAGCTTATGAGAAATGATGCGCTCAACATCTTCATCGGTGAGGTTAGTGAGCGTGACAAAATTGCCCTGCAAGAAGCTCAGGCGATAATCGTCATCTCTGATAGAAAGCGAGGGGCGCATATCTTCTGGCAGCATGGCCATAAAGCAGAACTGACAAGCGTTTACGCAGGTTTTGATACCGTCAAAGAGCACGTCAACAAAGTCAACGCCCCAGTCTTCTCCGGATTCACGTTCAAGCACGCACTCGTAGAGCTCATCATCTCCAGGTACAGAAACCTCAAGCTCACAGATGGAGCCGTCGGCTTCCCAGCGCCAATCAATCAGGTCTTTAGGCACTACACCATTGACCTTCTCGATAATCATACCTGGCTCAAGGCCAGCCTTCCACGCGGGACTACCCTCTTCAACGGACTCAATCAGTGCGCCAAGTCCACCAGATTTTGTATTTCCGTAGTCTGCGCGCTGTTCCATATTAGGCGCCTACGATTTGTTCAATAGCTGATTTAACTGCGTTGATATGAGCCTCTGGTGTAGAAGCTCCTGCGGTAATACCAATATGCTCCGCGCCTTCAAACCAAGAAGCCTCTAGCTCATCAGCGCCTTCAATATGGTAAGTTGCGGGACAATACAGCTTAGAGATCTCTGCCAAACGGGTAGTGTTCGCAGAAATCCTGCCGCCAATGATAATCATGACGTCAGACTCTTTTGCAAGCCTCATGCACGAGTCCTGATGGCCCGCAGTAGCCTCGCAGATGGTATTCATGACGCGAAGCTCGTCAACAAGCGGAAGCACCGCGTTAACTACTTCAGAGAGCTTAGCGGCGCTCATGGTAGTCTGTACCACTAGACCAACCTTCTTTGCAGCTCTCATGGCGTCCGCCTGAGTGGCAACTTCTTCCACGGTGTCAATAGCCAAAGAACCTGGTACATGAGCCAGCGTTGCTTCAACCTCAGGATGTCCAGACTCTCCTACCACGTACACGGCATAGCCCTGCTTGGCGAGAAGTTCTGCAGCTCCGTGAGCCTTCTTTACAAACGGACAGGTTGCGTCAAGTACGTCAACACAGCCGTCCTTGGCAATCTGCTCCTCTTGAGGAGTTACGCCATGAGTGCGCAGCAGAAGCGCACTTCCTGCAGCTTCAGAAGCGGAATCAACAACCTCTACGCCCTGGTCTTTAAGGGACGTAACAACGCGAGGGTTATGGATAAGCGGACCAAGCGTGCGCACGGGCGCATGAGCATCTTTGACGGCCTGCTGGACCATCTGAAGAGCTCTTTCTACGCCGTAACAAGCACCTGCTTCATCAGCAATTCTAATAGTAGGCACGAACTAATTCCTTCCGGGATGCTCTTTGAGCATTGCATCTCTTAGTTCGTATACCCGCTCCATGGCCACTTCTTCCATCTCTTTTGCCTGATCTTTACGCTTCGTAGAGGTCAGATCACTAAAAGAAACCTTCTGACCAGCGCGAAGATACACCTTTACAGGCTTAACCAGAGGAGAACCTTTTTTCTTAATATCAAGTGCACCAATAATAGCTAGTGGCTGAACATCTACCTTGGCAAGCTGTGCGATAAGAGCAAAACCGCCGTGGGTTTCTCCACGTTCAGTATTGCTTCTGACTCTGGTACCCTCAGGATAAATGAGAAGCATTTCTCCTCTAGAAAGAGCCGTGGTTGCGCGACGAATTGCCTTCATATCGGCAGTTCCGCGATCTACTGGGATACCGCCCAGTCTAGAAAGCGCCCACTGAAGCGGTTTGAATTTGTTGAACTCACTCTTGTAGATGGTTCTCACGGGGATACCGTGAACAAGGAGGTGAACAACAGTAACAATGGGGTCCAAAAACGTTGGATGGTTCATGATAAGAACGCGAGGGGTCTTATCGCCAACAAAGAGCTGGTCATTGTCCCAGCGCCATCTAAACCAAATTTTTGTAATCAGTCCAAGCACACTGACTGCCAGCCATTTAAAGAACTTGGCTGGAGCTGGAAAATCAGCAAGCGCGGTATCGTAATAATCGTCAAATGAGTTTCCGCCAAAAGGACGCAAACGCTTAGATGCCGCTGCTATAGAAGACTTTTTCTCGGAGCGTTTAGGCTCTTCCGTGTGAGACTTCCCGTCATCAGAAGAGCTGCTCTCTGATCCATTTCCCTGGTGAGAAGCCCTGTGGTTACGGACATCTCTTTTGCCGAGTCCAGGATGCAGGGCAATAATAGCTGCAATAACCTCTTCAACAGAAAGCGCAGAAGAGTCAATGTGGTGAGCATCTTCTGCAGCACGAAGTGGTGCTGCCTTACGCTCAGAATCAGCCTTATCGCGAGCCTTGATGTCTTCGAGGATCTTCTCCTCACTCTTGGCGTCTACCTGGGCATCGTTTCCGGTGGCTGCATCTCCACCCTGGCGCTGAACAGCGCGGCGGTGAGCTCGAGCAGCAGGGTCTGCGGTCAAGAAAACCTTTACATCAGCTTCGGGGAATACCACGGTGCCAATGTCACGACCTTCAGCAACTACATCGCCATTCTCGCCAGCGCGACGCTGAAGCGTGACCATAGCCTCACGGACCTCGGGGATGGCTGCAACAGCACTAACGTTTCTATCTACCTCGGGAGTACGAATCTCTGCTGTAACGTTTGATCCGTTTGCGTAGACGGTCTGGCCGTTTGCGGAGTTGCCAAACGAGATACTAATGCTGCGGGCAACCTGAATGATTTTCTCGGTATCAGTCATATCAATTCCTTGACGCAGGCATTCTACGGTTACCGAGCGATACATTGCACCCGTATCAAGGAAAATCAGGTCCAGGCGATCAGAAAGGGCGCGAGCAACCGTAGACTTTCCGGAGCCTGCTGGGCCGTCAATAGCAACAATCATTACTTATCCCCCTTGGTGACACCCCAAATGTCACGAAAATCGTAAAAACTTGGCTCAGTGGAACGACGAATAACCTCTTCTGGATCAAGGTTAAATCCACCAAGCTTGAAATCAGAACTGCCTGTACTAGTAAAGAAGATTGAAGAAACATTTGCAAGATGCACATTCCAGCTTGAACTACCTGGGATGCCAAAAATCTCTGCCATCATAGAGCGCAGATAACCGCCATGAGAAATACAAACGGTACGTCCAGAAAAACTGGAAAGCTCGTTAAGAATAGTGCGACATCTGCTTCTTACCTGCTCGTATGACTCTGCTTCTGGAGCAGGTATGGAGTGGCCATTTTTGTCTGAGGCCCAAGGAAACGTAAGGCCATAGGGCTTTAAAATCTCTTCTGCATCAGCAAAACGCTTGCTCTCCAAAATGCCAAAATCCATCTCTGCAAGGTCATCTTTTACCTCACAAGGAATACCAAGCTCGGTGGCAGCCATCTGAGCCATGTCTTTGCAGCGAGACAAAGGAGAGGTCCAAATTCTATCTGGATGAAATGCAACAAGTGCACGAACAGCGTGCTCTCGCTGCTCAACGCCATGCTCGGTAAGCTCAACGTCTCTTCTGCCGCTGAAAAAGCGCTGTGTATTAGCCACACTTTCTGGATGGCGCATAAACAAAATGCGATGAACCTGAGCTGGAACTTCAAATGGCTGCATTATGTCTCCTCTCTGGGCGTGTTTGAGCTGTTTGACGTGCGTTTAGAAATCGTGCGACTAGTAATTACTTGCTGGCATGTAAAGGCATGATGGGAGAAGCACCAGGCTCTCTACCAATAGTGCGCTCCAGAGCGGCAACTTCCTCTTCTGTAAGAAGTCTCCACTCACCTTCTTTAACGCCTGTAAGATGGAGCGGCCCAAACGTGTCTCTGTGGAGTGCGAGAACTCTATGATGAATAGCCAGAAGCATCTTTTTGACCTGGTGCTTTCTGCCTTCTCTAATAGTTACGCTGACCAGGGAGTTTGGCTCTCCTCCACCGGTTTTTCCTAAACCCTGTGGGGCGAGAAGTGCCTTCATCTTGGCATCGTTGGATACAATCTCAACCTCAGCAGGAGCAGCAGGACCGTCTTCAAGCTCAATACCTTCACGCAAGCGATTTAGCTGCTCTTCTGTAGGTGTACCTACTACATGAGCAACATAGTGCTTCCACACATGTTTTGAGGGATGCAAAAGCTCTTGAGCCATCTGACCATCAGTAGTAAAGAACAAAAGACCTGTGGTATCCATATCAAGGCGTCCAACAGGAAAAAGACCGGGATATTTGTCAGTGGGAACCATGTCCACAATGGTTGGTCTACCCTGAGGGTCTTTCATAGTAGTCAGATACCCTGCAGGTTTGTTGAGCATCAAGTAGACGGGTTTCTCGGCAATTGAGCAGACAATGCCGTCAACTGCTACAACATCTACCAACGGATCAACCTTACTGCCAAGCTCGGTGACTACCTGGCCGTTTACCGTGACGCGACCAGAGGTCATCAGGCGCTCGGAGCCACGACGGCTAGCCACTCCCGCGCGCGCCAAAAAGCGCTGCAGGCGCATGGGGACAATACGCTCTTCTGCCACGGCCTATGCATCCTCTTGCGTATCGTAGCTGTCTCCCAAAAGGGAGCGTTCATCGTCAATGTCTTCTACGGCTTCTTCAAGCGTTGAAGTGAAGCTTCTGCCGGAGAGTCTCTCGCGAATAAACTGCTTGGACTCCTCGTCAGGGGCAAAGTCCTCCAGCGGCGGCAACTCTCGCAAAGACTTGAGGCCAAAGCGCTCTAAGAAAAGGGCTGTTGTGCCATAGAGAATGGCTTGTCCCCTATCTGCCTCTTTGCCCACTTCACGCACAAGGTTTTTTTCGCGAAGTGAAGAGATAACACCGTCAGAGTTAACGCCACGGATAGCACGGACGCCCTCACGAGTAACGGGCTGGTGATAAGCAATAACCGCCAGCGTCTCAAGCGCTGCCTGAGAAAGGCGACGCGTATCCCAGGAGAGCACAAAATCGCTGACCAGCTGATGGTGAGCTGGGTGCGTAAAGAGACGCCAACCGCCAGCTACCTCCCTGAGCTGAAATCCCCTGTTGCAGCGCGTGTACTCCTCTGCAAGCTCTTTAAGCGCTTGGGCAACCTCGGCAGGAGCTGCATTGGTGACCTTGGAAAAGTCGGCCGTGGTGATTGCATCTGTTGCAACCAAAAGCAGTGATTCTAGTGCTCCTTTGAGCGACTCGGAATCTAAATAGGTAAGCTCTTCTGCCATAAGTTATTCCGCCTCTTTCTGTGCTTCATCGGGCGTATGGGTTAGCGATAAAAGCGTCTGTTGGACATCATCGAGTGCGTTTTGAGACAAGTTAAATCCTTCAAGGTCTGGCTCATCACCAGAAAGTTCTTCCAACTCCAGGAGTACCGATTCATCAAGCTGATATGAATCAGCGCCCTCTATGTGCTCAATTTCAATTTCGCCAAAAATGACATCTTGCTGAACACGAACAAGACCACGCTTAAAGAGTTCAAGTACTGCCAAGAAGTTTGCAACCACAATCTCTGGCGTATCCTGACCGTCTAGAAGCTCAGAGAAGGTCACTTTGCCCTTGGAGCGCGTAAGACGATCCACAGAAGCAACTGTTAGAGCCACTGGAAGCCTTTTTGGGGCCACATGTTCTGCCTCAAGCAAGAATGTCTCACGTTTTGAGTCAATGTCCGCACAAATGACGGCAAGGCTTCTGAGCGTAATGCCTTCTAGATAGTCTGGCATAAGGTTCAAGAAATCAGGATCTGGACCCACTGAACGCGGAAACATGTATGATTCCGCCTCCATGCGGCTACCAAGCGCAGCACCCGCGTTTCTAAATTGCTTATAGGCAATAAGGCGAGCAATAAGAACTTCTCGTGCCTCATCAGGAGAAAGGCCGTCAAGCTCGTCATCATACTCATCTTCATCAAATGAGCTTTTAAGGGAAACGTCTTGAGGTACCAGGGCGTGAGCCTTCATGTCCAGAAGCGTTGACGCAACAAGTACAAAGTCACTGGCAACGTCCAGATCAAGCTCCTCCATGGCGTCAACTTCTGCCAGGTACTGATCAGCAACCTCAGAGATAGAAATGGATCCAATAGCAACTTTTTGCCTACTTACTAGCTGAAGCAGCAGGTCAAATGGGCCAGAATATGTTGCAGTGTTTACTTTGTACGACATTAGATGATTCTCGCAAGCAGGCTCAAAATGACGTTAGAAATGCCCCCGATAATGGACGAGAAAAAGCCGGGCGCAAAGAACATGAGTCCCACTACAGCAATCATGCAGTAAGGCTCAATGGCGTAGAACTTTTGACGGTTCTTCTCGCCAAGAAAATATAGCAGCAGCTTAGAGCCGTCCAAAGGTGGAATTGGCAGCATGTTAAAGACTGCCAGGCTTACGTTGATCTGAATGTAGAAGATTACCAGCGAAGAAACGTAATACATTACCAGCGGATTATATGCTGCACCAAATGCAACAGCTAGCGCGTTGAGCAAACGCAACAAGAGTGCGCCAAGAAATGCCTGCAAAATGTTAGATGCTGGGCCTGCGAGTGCTACAAGAATCTCGTCACGACGACGATCTTTGAGGTAGTTGGGGTTATAAGGAACGGGTTTTGCGTATCCAAAGCTAGGTCCGCCCATCAATACCAGCATAAGCGGTAGAAGAACCGTACCAAACAAGTCAATGTGTGCCAGAGGATTGAGTGTCAAACGACCAGACATTTTTGCTGTAGGATCGCCGCACTTGTATGCTACAAAGCCATGCGCAACCTCGTGAACCACGATGGCAAAAATTACCAGTGCAAATTCAGCAAGCGTTGTCAAAAGCGATGGAACTGATGTTAAAGCAGTTGGCACAACAATCCTTATCTCAACATCTGCAAAGACATTACAGACGGACACGTACAGACGTAAGCCTCAAGCACAAGGCGTTGGATACAAAACAGGCGGTCCACGACATTAGGTACAAGACAATTTTACCCAAGATTGGCAAAACTACCTACTCGTCAATGTCTGCTTCCATCTTTTCTGAAAGCTCCAACCATTCAGCCTCAAGAGCAGGAATTTTTTTGGAGAGTGCCTGGTATTCAGCCATACACTCATCAAACTTTTGCGGATCATTATAGAGCGCCTCATCGGCCATAAGCGTCATGAGCTCATCGTAACGCTTATGCGCAGGGGTCAGCGCTGCCTCAACCTCGTCCAAACGTTTCTTGGTCTCCCTCAGTGCGCGACTTCTACGATTGCGCTCCTCTGCCTCAGCTCTCCTCTGCTCCTTAGTCTTCACATTGCGAGAAGATCCTGCAGCTTGACCTGCCTCTGGGCCAGCGCTCTTAACCGCTCTTGCACCCGATGTTCCATACGAGGACACCGTCTTGCTCGACGTCTCCCCCTGCGCTGCTGCTTGAAGCTCAGCAAGCTTAAAGAGAAAGTAATCGTAGTCACCGTCATAGACCGTAACCTTGTGGTCGCGAACATCCACAACCTTGTTAGCTACAGCTCTGACCAGGTGCTCATCGTGACTGATTAAGATGATAGTTCCTGGGAAGTCAACAAGTGCCTTCTCTAGAACGTCAACAGAGTCAATATCCAGGTGGTTAGTTGGCTCGTCTAGAAGCAACAGTGGATCTGGAGAAACCAGCATCTTAGCAAGTGCGAGACGAGCGCGCTCACCACCAGATAGTACATTTACGCGTTTCTCGACGTCATCGCCATGGAAAAGGAAGGCTCCAAGCAATCTACGCTCTTCAGAAGTAGTCCAGCCCGCAGCAACGGTATCAAGCTCTGCAAGTACCGTATTTGCAGGATTGAGCTCTTCAAGCTGGTGCTGTGCATAGTAAGCTTCAGTGACGTTTTGGCCCAGGCTAATCTGTCCCGCATCTGGCTTAAGCTTACCAGCAATAAGCTTCATAAGAGTAGATTTACCAGCACCGTTAGGGCCAACAAGCGCAACGTGATCTCCGCGATACAGCTTAAGGTCAACGTTATCGTAGACAAAGTTATCCTCATACGATTTAGCCACGCCCTCAAGAGAGATGACGGTATCTCCGGTACGAGGAGGTTCTGGGAACCTAAAATGCATGTGATGAGATTGCTCTGGAAGAACTACCAACTCTTCACGGATCTTCTCGACCTTTGCCACGCGCTCTTGAACCTGTTTTGCCTTGGTAGGCTTATACCTAAATCGCTCAATGAAGGTTTCCATATGAGCAATGTCGCGCTCTTGAGCTGCGCGTTTAGCACGGAGCTGCTCAAGATTTTCTTCTCGCTGATGCAGATAACCTGAATAATTGCCGGTATACGTGACAAGCATACGATTCTCAAGCGCCGCCACGTGCGTTACACATGCATCCATGAACGAGCGATCGTGACTTACCAGCAAAACCGTACCGTCATATGACGATAAGAACCTCTCAAGCCACTGAACAGATTCCAAGTCCAAGTGGTTAGTAGGCTCGTCCAGAAGAAGAACATCAGGACGTCGCAGAAGCAGCTTTGACAAAGAGATACGCATCTGCCAGCCGCCCGAAAACTCTTTAGCTGGCTTGTCAAAATCTTCTACTGGAAATCCAAGACCTGCAAGAATCTGACGAGCTCTACTCTCTAGTTCATAGCCACCAAGACGCTCGAAGCGCTCCATAGCATGAGCGTAGTCTTCAAGATACTTATTAAGCGTTGCACCTTCAGGAGTTTCGGCAATTTTGATTGAAAGGTCGTTAACCTTTCTCTCCCACTGTTTAATCTCATGGGCAGACTCGATGACCTCGTTGAGGGCAGTTCTATCCCCCATAAGCTCTGTCTCTTGCTCGAGATATCCCAGGGTAGCATCTTTTGCAAAGGTAACAGTTCCCTCATCAGCAGACTCTAGGCCCATGATGATCTTTAGAAGCGTAGTCTTACCCGCACCATTAGGACCAACTAACGCCCAACGCTCTCCCGCATTGAGCTGAAGTGTTGCATTTGAATAAAGAACTCTGCCGCCAAATGACTTAGAAATCTTATCCGCAAGAGCAATCAAGTGAACTCCTCATACATATCTGAACTGGATAAGTATAAGTCATTCACTTGATTTACGTGCAAAATTATGTAAATGAAGCTAGGCTTGTGAAGATTTATTGACGCTTCTTATGAAGGAAGAGAGCTGCAGCAGCAACAACGATAGTTGCGCCAGCAACACCAATGATTAGAGGAAGCGTAAGAGCGTTATCACCTGTATTTGGCAGTACGGACTTCTTAACCTTCTTAGCCTTTGGGGTCTCTGGCTGAGGTTCTGGTGCTGGAGTTGGCTCAGGCTGTGGCTCTGGAGCAGGTGTTGGATCTGGTGCAGGCGTTGGAGCAGGAATACGAGGATCAACAAAAGTTACTGTGGCAGTGGTATTTGTACCAGTGATCTGACCAACACGAACCGTAGTATCAATCTGGTAACCATCAATGGTGGTGAGCTGTGTGATGGTAGTGGAAGTGTTACCCATAAGGTTAGGAATTACAACAGAGCCATCTGCACCAGTTGTAAGAGAGTAGCTTCCGTCAGCCTCCATGGTGAGAACACCGGTCTGAGTAAATGGAGGTGTTGGGATACGAGGTCCAGCAACGTTTGCGGCAGTAGCCTTAAGAGTTGCACCGGCAATAGGATTGCCATCTGTGTCAACGACTTTAACAATAATATTGCCTAAAATTGGCTGGTTCTCCAGTTCAGCAACGACCACCTCACCTAAACCATATGTAGCGTCTTGAAAAACGTAAGAAATAGAGTCGACCTGAGGAACATAGCCTTCTTTATAAGTGGTTTGTTCAACTCTATAAGCGCCATCAGGAAGTGGGGTATAGGGTCTAAAGTAGCCATCAGGGCCCGTTTCACCCTCGGCCACGATAGTAGAACCACCTTGATAAATTACAACATGTACACCCTCAATTGGTTCGCGAGTGTACTTATCAACAGCAAGAGCACTAATCTCATTGGAATCTGCAAGTGCAATCCTTGGAGTAATAACTGACACAACAAGCGTCAACGCAACAAGAATAGCAAGGACAATGTTTTTATATCGTTTCAATTCAATTCCTTAAAACCGAACCGTACTAGTAAATACTTCTATCTATAGTAAGGGAATTAGACATTAAATTAAAGATAATATCCAAGACTAAACACAATTATTTCAAAATTTTTACTGGCAAAACTTAGGGAATCTGTACTCACCTTATAAGAATCAAGTGAACTCCCCATACATTTTCAAATTACTAAATGCACAGGTTGTTCACTTGATAAGCTCTAACAAATTTTGAAACAGATTCAATAAATCCTATTGTTTTAGAAACGCTTCTTATTCAGATACATTGAAACACCAGCGAAAGAGCTTAATGTACCTGCAATTCCAACAATTAAAGAAGAGACACCAGAAATGTCAGATGTGTCTGGAAGAACAGCCTTCTTTTTCTTTGGAGTCTTAGGCTTTTCCGGAGTCTGTGGTTGAGGCTCAGGAGTTGGCTCAGGCTGAGGTTCTGGCTGAGGTTCTGGCTGAGGTTCTGGCTGAGGTTCTGGCTGAGGCTCTGGTGCAGGTGGCTCTGGCCTACGATTTACAAAGGTAACCGTAGTTGTCTCGTTAGAGCCAGTAATCTCACCAACCTGAGGGTTTGGATCATCGATAGTGTAGCCATCCAGAGTGGTCAGCTGAGTAATAGTTGACTCTCTCTCAACAAGATAATCAGGAATAATTACGGTGCCATCAGGCCCAGTTGTGAGCAGATAATTGTCATCAGCATCCCTATTCAACTCACCTGTCTGAGTATAAGGGACACCAGGATTTGATAGCGCCTGAGTCATAGCACGAGGTGTACTAGTGCCAGGTAAATAAGCTGGATCTGGAGTATTAAAACCGCCAATAGATGGTGGACATGCTGGAGATGGAATTCCAGGAGTGACTTCATAAGCAGGAGTTGCTTTTAGAGTTGCACCAGGAATAGGATTGCCATACTGATCAACTACCCTAACAACAATATTGCCAATTCTAGTTGGGAGTTTAATTGTTGCACGAGTTGTTTGTTCAAAAAGACGTGTATCTGAATCATAAGGGAACGTTACAGCATGTAGAGGAACCATACCATTGTTACTGGTTGGAGAGCATGCAAAAACAGAGTCAACCATTACGGCGTCGTTGTTATATGCATAACGAGTGGGATAATTTTTTGGAATAAGCGTGTAGCTTCCTGTTACTGGAACAGTAACGCTTTGTCCACCTGGAACATTTGAAGCAATTCTATTTCCAAATTCATCTTCAATGTCAAATTGAATATCAGTAATAGCATTTGAACCCCAAATACTAGCTGGTACCTTCTTCTCGGCACCAACATAAAGCTGTCCCATAATATGGACGTCTTCAATGTTGATGGTCTGATGATCGCTAGTACCACCAGCAACACCGGAGAAAGTTACATTTTTAGATGAACGATCAATAACATATCCAGCTTTGAACTTTGTCTGCTGAACCTTATAAGTTCCGTCAGGAAGATTTACCTGGACATTACCGTTTGAATCTGTAACTTGCTCTGCAACAACAGACCCAGTTGCTGTATTTGTCACTGTAATTGTTACACCATCAACAGGCTTACTGTAATAGTCATCAGTAACACTAACGGTAAGCTGATTATCTCCTGCAGCATATGCAACATTTGGCATGCCTATGAATACTACGCAGCATAGCGCAACCAAAATTGACGCTGCTACACACTTGAACTTTTTCACTTCAAACCTTCCAAATCCATTAAGGATTACAATTGTCTAATTCAAATGATAAAAGAAAATATCATTCAAATGAATATAAACTACATTCTAAATTGCAATTTATTAAATTTTCATATCATCAA
>CAUUUQ010000018.1:0-23822 GCA_963548345.1 uncultured Atopobium sp.
GAGTAGGTAATCTCCTGGTTGTGGGACGAGAAATACGTGTGCAGGGAGTGGCCCATCTCGTGAATGAGGGTGTAGACGTCGTCAAGGCCGCCCTGGAAGTTGAGGAGCATAACAGGGTTCATACCCTTGCCACCTGCGGAATAAGCACCGGAGCGCTTACCTGGGGTTTCGTACACATCAACCCAACGGCTCTCCAGACCCTTCTTGACCAGGTTAACGTACTCCTCGCCCATAGGTGCCAGCGCCTTAACAATAAGGTCGCAAGCCTCCTCGTAGGTGAACTTCATGTCAACATCGTCAACAAGAGGAGTGTAGACGTCCCAGAAGTGCAGCTCGTCCAAGCCCATAACACGCTTGCGCAGGTCAACGTACTTGTAGAATGCTGGGAAATTCTGGTGAACGGCGTCAATCAGGTTGTTGTAGACCTCAACAGGAATCTCGTTCTCTGCAAGAGCAGCCTCAAGGGAGCTTGCATACTTTCTAGATGACGAGAAGAACTGCAGGTTCTTAACCTGGCTGGTCAGAATTGCAGCGGAAGTGTTGCGGAACTCACCAAAACGGCTATAGAGCTGCTTGAATGCGGACTCGCGCAGGACGCGGTCAGCATCCATCAGCAGAGGAACAAATGAACCGCTGGTCAGCTTATGGGTCTTACCCTCAGAATCAACTGCGTCCTCGAAGGTAAGGTCCGCGTCATCAAACATGGAGAAGATGTTGGTTGGCTGAACAGCAAGCTCTTCAGCGCGTGCCAGCAGCGCCTCTTCCTCAGCAGAAAGGGTGTGCTCACGCTGGTTCAAGATCTTGTTGAGCTTACGACGATAAAACTCAAGAGCTGGAACCTCTGCATAGAACTTCTCGACAGATTCTGCTGGAATAGCCAGAAGCTCTGCGGCAAACCAAGAAGTTGCCTCGCCAACCTGCGTATATGCGCTGGTAGCGTTTGCGACGTATGCCTGGTACTTAGCAACGCGGGTATCCTCGTCGCTCTTGCGCTCGGCGTAGTTGATAATCTTGTAGAGCAGAAGGTTCATCTGGTCCTCAAGCTGCAGATACTCCAGAAGAGCCTGAGCGGAGGTAGAAATCTTGCCCTTAAATGCAAGCAGCTTTGGGCAGTAAGCCTTGAGCTCCTCAAGTCCAACCTCAAATGCCTCATCACTAGGGAACATTGAGGACAGGTCCCACTTATATTTGCTGTCAATTTCTTCGCGAGACTCGTATGCCATGAGCCTTCCTTTCTTGACCGGGTCAGTATGCTGTCCTGTTGTCATCAGTGGAGAAGTTACGTCCACAAAATGTGAGCGTTCAAACTTCACATAATCCTGAGTATACAGCACGACTATTTAACGCTACTTAGTGTCTCATATCAGCAAGATTTTATATAGCGAGGACAGGCTATGTACATCTGTACGTAACTTTGCAGGAGTATGGCACTCATGCGGCAAGTTAAGTGGGTAATACACTGGACAGTTAAAAGTTCGTCTCCTATTAAACTTGCTGAAAGTTGAGTCACAGCTTGGACTTGATATGCGCAGATAGTAAACCGCATTAAGTAATTGTTGTTTTGACTCAAGTGAGTTCACTGTTTGGGAGACGTCTATGTATGTACAGAACTTAACAGATTTAGCTGGCTGGTTCCTTGCAACAACTAATTCCTGGTCTGGGCATTTTGTTGAACTGCACGATTTCTGCGATTACAACGACAACAACGTAAGCTTATTTGATATACCGTTTGACATACCCCATTATCAAATTCCTGGAGTGCTTGAAGAATTTGCGTGTTTATTTAAGTCCGAAATACGCGAACAAGAGAATGCTTATAACTATCAAAAAATTCTTGATAGTTATGGCATAGATATTACAGACAATGCTGAATTACTTTCTAGTATTAACGAGCTTGTTTTAAACAAAGAATGCATCCATGCAATCATCACCAAGTGCGTTACCGAAGATCCTAAAGGAGTTGGACTTCTCTATACTGCAGCGGAAAGTTCACTTCTTGATAGATGTCTATTCAAATTGGATCATATCAAGAAAATGTTCAGACCAGACTATGACTTTGGCCGTAGAAAAAAGAAAACTTCTCCGAGCACAGAAGGAGATTACTGGGATTTTGTAGAAACAAATAAACTCCCAGAATGGATTTGGTGTCTGGTTGGTAACGTAATTGACGAACATCCTTTTGGAGAAGACCATACCGTTGTTCATGGGACGCGACATTTTTCTCCTGGAACAAAGGTTTATTGTCTTCCAGTTCAATGGGGCGATGGATACGAAAAAATCGCTGTACTAGGCAAACATAGAGGTTCACGAGGGCTCATTAGAATTGTAATGAGTAGAGAGTTGATTCATAACTTTAGATGTCAAAAGGTTTTCTCACCATATGTAATTAAGCGCATGTATACACGCAGCAACCATGGCATGAACTTTAAGGGCTGGGGGCAATCTGAAGCAGAGAATGAGACCATCTTGTCACTACTTCCATGGCTTAATACGACTCCTGAAGAAGAAAAACAAAGAACACTGCTACTTAATAGTTCGCAACTGTCATTCTTGATACATGCTGGCGATACACTAAACCAGAAAATTCGTTTGAGAATTGAACGACACAGTCGCAGAGATGATTGTTGTGGTGCAGGATGGTATGGATTCTATAGAATTGGCGAGAAACCAGAACAGTCTATTGGTCTCCTTGATTGGTATGGATATTGGCCAGATGATGTGTCCTACGAAGAATGTAGATCAAACTACAAACCATCATGTGAATTATTAGGTGGATTTTTAGATGCCGGAATTCTTAACTGGGAGAATACCTATGAGTCTATTCCTACTAATGGTAGACCTCCATTTACGTGGGAATTTGAGGCGGTTTTAGAGCATGGCTTTCTATCGAATGCTGGACATAATGCATACCCAGAGAACTTTCCATCAGTTATGAGACTTCTGACAGCATGGGGTTTTCCAAAGATTTGGAATTCAATCAGCAATGCACCTGATGCATTTCTTGATTTGATGCGAGAACAGAAATAAATCTCGAGCCTTCCTCTCGGTCATCCCTCGCAGCTCCATCTCTACCGTTCGCGGAAAATGTCAGCTTTGGTGAACAAACTGTAAATCCGTGTGCCCAGCAGGGATATAATCGCAGGTGAACAACAGATGGAGAACTATCATGAAGATGCACCTCATTGAGCCCAAGACTTGTATTCAAAGCACGCCTACCGTATTGCTAATTCATCCCATGCTCTCATCTGCAGAGGGAATGAAAACAGTTCTTGTGAATAACATGGGCGATGACCTGCGCTATCTGGTCCCAGATCTTGCCGCTCACGGGGATGAAAATGCAACGGAATATGTCTCGGCCTCTCAAGAAGCTGCGCAGATTCATGACTGGCTGCTGGAACACGACATAACCCATCTCTCCCTTGGTTTTGGTGCGTCCCTAGGCGGCGTAGTTCTATCTGAACTCCTCAAGTTTCCCGATTTAGTCTTTGACCACCTCTTCTTTGAGGGAACAAGCTTCTGGACAGGAGGATTTCTTGCCTCCGCGCTTGAGTTTGTGCTCAAGAAAGTATTTCTAGCCAAGCACCGCAAAGCCATCGCAGACCCCGAGTTATCTGTGCAAAAGATGGAACAACTTTACGGAAAAGTTGCAGCTAAACCTATGTCAGAGCACTTTATTGCGATGAGCGACCAAAGCATCCAGAACATCATTCACGACTGCAGCAACGTTGACCTGCCCGCTCTTAGTCCCGACGTACAACGCCGCTGCATCTTCACGTATGGCGAGAAGGACTTTGACTTGAAACGTGCAAGGAAGGTCCTGCCTAAGGTGTATCCCGAGGCCAAGTTAACTATCTGGAAAGGCTATGACCACTGCGAGCGCATGACCAGCGACTCGACAGCGTATGGGCAGATGCTCAGAGAGCTTATGGTTTAGAGAGCAAAAACTCGTAAAATAGAAGAAACCAAACTAATCAAATAAATCTATCAGCATAGAAGCTGCTCATTGATGCTAGGAGGCTTCATGTATTACACACCCATGACTAAAGCTGCGATGAAGCTCTGCTTTGAAGCACACAAGGACCAAGTTGACAAAGCAGGAATCCCCTACATCTTCCACCCCATCAGTCTTGCTGAGCGTTTCGGGGAGGGTCAAGAAACCGAGACTTGTGTGGCGCTTCTGCACGATGTTCTAGAAGACACAAATTACACGGTAGATAATATTCGTGCAGCTGGCATGAATGAGGAGGTTATTGAAGCTCTGCTTCTCTTGAATCACGATCCCAAAGTCGAGTACATAGACTATATTCGCCACCTAAGCAAAAATAATATTGCACGACACGTGAAAATTTACGATCTACAACACAACTCAAACTTGTCCCGCCTAGAAAAGGTCACTAAGAAGGACTTAAAACGTGTCGAGAAATACAAGGAAGCCCTCAGGATTCTTTTTGAGGTAGAAGAAAATTTAGAAGCGTAAATAATTCTTTACAATGAGGCACGATAGAAGCCGTTTATAAAGCTACAAGAGGTTAATAGCTCACTTTGCTTTCATGTTTACCAAGCTTCCTATTCTTTTCTAAAACCAATCTAAGTGGGTACTACATTGGACAGTAGAAGACTATGTCATTGCTAACGAACATAGCGATGAAAGGACTCGCATTATTCAATTACCCAATTAAATTCGAAGGTATATAATTCAATTAACAAGCAGTTCGTTCCTGATTGGAGTGAATATGATGTTATCTTCAGTTATATTGTGGTCTCTAACCGCAATTCTTGGTATTTGTTCTCTCATACTTTTATCTGGTCATGGCGCTGCTTTAATTGCTGGATATAACACAATGACTGAAGATGAAAAGAAGACAATAGACGAGAAAAAACTCTGTTTTGTAATGGGTATTTCTACGTCTGTATGTGCGCTAACAATGCTTTACATGGCCGTACTTAACCCAAATATAACGATTACAACAACAATCATTGCAAGCAGTATTATCACAATAGATTTGGTAGTAACAATGTATATAGCAAACACAAAATGCAACAAATAATAAAACCTGACGATAAAGTACTTGAAATTCTTATCACCTTTAGGCGATGACTTTTGTCAAAACAAATACAAAGCATCACCTCAAACTACTCGTCTCTTTCGTCCCTCTTAAGACAAAGTCTGATTGCGCACGTACGCAAGTAGTCGTACAAGCACAACAATACAAAGTCCTGCTGCAAGCACCGTTTCAACAGTGGCCACTCCATCGAGCCATTGGAGGGGTTGACCGAGTTCAGCTAGGTATGCCGACGTCTGCGTACGCGCAATAACGCAAATTACAAAGGGAAAAGTAAACGCGGCGTGACTGGGAAAGAATGGTTTTGTAAGACACCTGATGCACCACACAAAAGAAACCACATAAATAAGTGAAGCGATTGCCAGCATAACCAAAAGAAACGGTACATACTTTGGCGTAATAGATTGAATATATCCTGCAATACAAAGGCTTATTGGGGCTGCGTAAATACAAGCGAGCGACTCAGCAGAATCAGGTACCGGTCCATATTTAACATACCGAATGCTCACAACTATAAAAAGCACCACAAGGCAGATAAACCCAAACCAAAATGCGAGCGTACCAACACTGGTTTCAAAGTGAAACGCCGGCGCTGTAACACTGGCAACAACAATGCCCACATACACAATGAACCAGCTAGCGTGCACATTCTCCCAATTAAATTTTGCAATATATCGAGAAGTAAAGAAAGCTATGCACAGTATGTGCAACGCAATTCCAGTAAACCAAAATAATTGTGCTGCATCACCAATATCAGCCTTCATATACACTGAAATCAGCATAACTGCCATCGGATATGTTGCGGCAACTGAAAGTCCAATCGGATCCGAGAGTTCTCGCAACACAACTTTTGTAGACACCATAAATTTGAGGGTATAGAGAGCTAAAAGAGCAATCGAGAGTATGCCGCAGACAAGATAAAGACTCTCAAAAGCAGTCTTAAACAGATTTCCAAGTGCTGCAAAACCTAAAGCAACACCGCAAATAGCAACGGGAACTTTTTGGACATAGTTCATAAGGACTCTTCTATCTATTTAGGAATCTCTTTTTATTTCTTTCAATAGTATATAGATAAGACCAAGCAGGAAACAAAGTTCCTGCTTGGTCTCTGCGGCGCCGTATGTTCAAATACGTCTATTTTTGAGGATACAGAACCTCAAGGATCTTCTCGGCAGAATCAAATGCACGTGGCGAGTAGTCGATGTACTCAGAATATGGAATCTCTACGATGCTCTTGTTGGCAATAGCGGGGACGTTCTGCAAGGAGCTCTCGCCCAGAAGGGTGTCTTTAGCTGTAGCGTCAGTTGCCTTATTGCGCTCTGCGGTAACGTAAATAATGACGTCAGGGTTGAACTTAATCAAATTCTCATACGTCAGGCCGTTTGCAGACTGGGTTGTAGCAGGAGTAGCTCCAAGCTGATCGATGATAGTAAACTCAAGGCTCTTCTCGCTACCACCAAACAGACCAAAAGTGCCGTCCTTAAGGTTAGTCATAACCAGAACGGTCTTCTTTGCGTCTTTCTCGTGTGCTTTAACGCGCTCGTTAATGGCATCAAGGCGCTTCTGCAGGTCAGCGGTATAGGTGTCGGCATTGCTCTGAACGTCAAAAATAGATCCAAGGTTCTTAATATCAGAAATAATTCCGGCAAGCGTTGGATCGCCCTGCTCAGAAGATGCCAGCTGTGTATAGACAGAAATGCCCAAATCAGCGTAATCCTTTGGAGTAGTCTGGTCCTTTGAAGTAAAGAGACGAGAGCGACCCACAATTAGGTTTGGATTAGCGGCAACAACAACCTCGCGCGAGAGGCTCTTCTTATCGCCCAGCTGCTTGATGGACGCATACTCGTCAGCAATGTCTGATGGCATTGGCGCATCAGGCTTGATAGTGCCAATAATCTTGGAGCCAAGGCCCAGACGCAGCAGAATCTCAGCGGCGGAGTCTGTCAAGGTAACAACACTCTCAGGAGCCTTGTCAAACTTTGCCTCAAACTCATTGCCGTCACCGTCATAGAGCTTGAACGATACGGGATAGCTCGTATTGGCCGATTTCTTTTCTTCTGTAGCAGGGGTAGAGGGGCTAGACGTTGAATTGTTGCACGCAGTAAGACCCAGTCCAGCAGCAGTTGCAGCAAATCCTGCCGCAATGCTCAAAAAATTCCTTCTCGTAAAGAGATTTGAACTTACACGAGGATCCATTGGATATCCTTTCATTCATCTGTTGATACTCAACAGGCGATTAATACACGTAATCAATGCTGATACCGTTTCCAGCAGTTGATGGCCTCACCGCACCCTCAACGCCATACACATCAGCAAGTAACTCAGGGGTCACAATGTCCTCAGGTGTTCCCTCGGAAACAATAGTCCCCTCTTTTAAGAAATACAGGCGGTCGACATAATGAGCCGCCATCACAATGTCATGCAAAACAGCCAGGCAGCTGATACCAAGATTGCGAACAAGGCGCAAAATATCAATCTGGTACGTAATATCCAGGTGATTAGTAGGCTCATCAAGCACCAGAAACTCTGGTTCCTGAGCCAACGCACGAGCCAACATGACACGTTGTTTCTCGCCACCTGAAAGCGTGGCAAAAGAACGGTCTTCAAAGCGAGAAAGGCCAACTTTCTGAATAACGTCAGACACGATAGCTTCATCATGATTGGTTTCTTTTGACAGCGCCGACTGATGAGGACTGCGTCCAAGCGATACAATCTCGCGCACAGTAAAGTCAAAGGACAACGAGTTAAACTGGCTTACAACTGCAACTTTGCGGGCAAAGTCACGGCGTGATATCTCAGTGGCGTCGCGCCCGTCCCACAAAATCTGGCCGTCATAGCGATGACCAAGGCCATAAATTGCTCGCAGAAGCGTAGACTTGCCTGATCCATTAGGACCAAGGATACCCACAAACTCGCCATCTGCCACGTTAAGCGAGACGTCCTTTACAATCGGCTTGTTGTGAATGGTGACTGACACATTTTGTACTTCAAGGCGCATGCTACTCACCATCCCTAAAGCTGTAGTTGCGGGCGACCATGATGTAGACAAAGAACGGCGCGCCTACAACGGCGGTCAGGATGCCAATAGGAACCTCGGCGTTACCCAGGATGGTTCGAGCACAGGCATCTGCCCAAAGAATGAAAATGGCTCCAAGTACCAGCGCAGTTGGTACCAGCCTTCGGTGATCGGACCCAACAAACGAGCGCGCGATATGCGGAATGATAAGGCCAACAAAACCGATGGTTCCCACCGATGAAACAAGCGTGCCAACCATGAGGGCAGAAATGGTCAAGTATGCCCACCTGCACAGATTGGTGTTGAGGCCAAGCGTTGTAGCAGCCTCGTCTCCCATCAACAGCACGTTAAGGGAGCGGAACTGCGTAAGGAAAAACACACTAACGAGAAGTACTACAACAACGGAAACGCCAACGTTTCCCCAGCTTGCTCGTGCCAAGGAGCCCATGGTCCAGAACTTCAAGTCCATCATGCCCTCAGCGTTGGCTGCGATTGTAATAATGAAGTTGGAAAGAGCTGTGAACAGGGCATTCAAAATCATGCCTGAAAGAACAAGCTTTGATGACGTCATATGTCCACCGGTAGACGCCAGCAACAAAACGCCAATCGTGGCAATTGTTGAGCCAATAAACGAGAACAGTGGCACCGAAGAAATTCCCACGACGTGTACTGCGCCAGCTCCAAGCATGATGGCGCAGGTTGCTCCGCACGAAGCTCCTGATGAAATGCCCAAAATATACGGTTCAGCCAAGGTATTTTGAACTGATGCCTGCATGACAACGCCCGCAAGCGCAAGGCCAGCTCCGGCTACCACACCCAAGATGATGCGAGGAAAACGTAGCGACCAGACGACTTTCTCGACAGGTCCTCCTGCAGCTAGAGCCTCCGGTAGCGGCATGCCAAAAAGATGATGCATCAATACGGCATATGCGTCTTGCAGGGACACGCCAATGGCGCCCATTGTTGAAGTTATTACGATACTCGCCGCCAGAATTACGACGAGAACTCCCATGAAAAGACGGAACGGTCCGGCTTTTCTTATCATACGATACCTCTCTAAAGTGACGCTGCTTTTCTTTGTACACAAGACATAAGTTGCAGACAGAGCAGAAAATTTGAGAGTTAACTATAACTTACTTTTTGAGTTATGAGAAGTCGGACATAGTAAGAAATGTCTAAAATAGCTACATCTCTTTATGGGATCTACCGTCCGGCGATGTACATCGCTGGTAGCTAACAGACAGTAACAGACAAGGATTTTCATGGATTTATCAGCTCTACCAGACAGCACAATCACTATTGGAGAACGCTCCAAAGTCCCAGGTCTTCTTGTTGTTCTCCATGGCTCTCTGTTGATGCCAAAGATAACTTCTCTTCTTTCTTCTGGAAAACTTGACGCCACAAAACTTCCCCAATGCCTCACCATTACCGCGCCGTCTAATCAAGACTGCTATTCCCCTTGGCCAGCTCCAAGCACACGTGTTGAGGCTCCAGACTTTGGAGGATTTGGAAGAGAATTTCTCTCAGACATCGTACTTCCAACTGTCGAGAAGTACGCTGCCCTAGCTACCCATACCGCTCAGAATGACTGTCCGCTTACGCTTCTAGGTTATTCATTGTCGGGTTTGTGTGGTCTCTTTGAGATGCAGACAACCTGCTACTTTGACCAGTATCTTCTTGCCAGCCCAAGCACGTGGTTTCCTGATTTTGTTAAAACCTTTGATACAAGTCATGTGCGTTCAGAGATTCGCTGGTGTATTGCAAGTGGCGAGCGCGAAGGTATAAACCATCCTGAGCCCCTGCGCTCAGTGAGACAGACAACAGATGCACTGGTTGAGAAACTAGCATCTGCTGCTCCTAACCATAAACGTATGATCGATTCCTATAATCATCACAATGGTCTTGAACTGAGGTTACAACGCTTGCTGAACTTTGGTTTTGATGCATAGAGGCAGTGCACACAGGGAGGTTTAGTATCCTGTCATAGTGACTTGCCTGAGTAACAAAAAACCTGCCGAGGGCGGGTTTTAAAATTCTTATGGTCGCGGGGGCAGGATTTGAACCTACGACCTTCGGGTTATGAGTAAATTAGGATAGAGGTTTCGTAAATTTTTTTCATCTATCTCACCTGAGCATACTGTACTAATTAGGCGCTTTGTGCTTTTGCATCTCCAACGTTCTGTAGAAATCTACTTCTTCTACATCTCCAACTTCATTTTGGCAGTCCTTTCGTACACTGACTCCGTCTCGCCTTGAGATCGGATCCCCCAACACGAGAAGCCAGACGGCCATGAGAAAGAGCATTGACGAGAGGTCGCATGAGGCAATCAGCGCGAACCTAAAGCACAGGGGCATTGCAGCAAGACGAACCCATCCTCATCGCAAGGTATCTCTATGGCGAAGCTCAAGTCATCGCTCATTGTTGCCTCCATTGTCAATCTCGCGCAGCCTCAACAGCCAGCGTCTAATGCTCCCGTCCTCAAAGAAACCAAGTAGTGCTCCGTCGCAGAAGCGTTCTGCCCTCACGGCTCCCAGCAGAAGTGCCATCACCGCCTGGCCGTCGAGATCCGACACGTCTGCTCTGGACATTGCCTGGCTGTCCCACTCGAGCCCGTTGCGCTCGAGTATGTCGCGGTAATGCGTGAGTTCATATTCGGGATGCTCGTCCGCAAAGTCGTAGATTGCCTGTTCAACATTCGTGACTGTCGTTTCGTAGTCCACGTAAGGCATCTGAATTGGGTCATCCATAGTGCCCTTACTCTCTCGGTCTACGACCCAGTTGCCAAATCTCTCGGCTTTCTCAATGGCAGGCAGGTGCTTCGTCAGTCCTTCAAACACAGGCTGCCTCCTTTGAGAAATGTGCCTTGGCAATTCCATCAAGCTGCGAGCGTATCTCCTCGAAAGGCTGGTTGAGATCGAGCGTCCTCACGCTTATCTGGTTGCCGCTCATCTGGTACACGCCATCAGGCTGAATTTCTTCGTCGGTCTTTGCGTAGAGCAGCATGCCCGATACACTGTGGGCTTTGGGGGTACTGGAAAGCTCCACTTCCTTGTTCTTCACGTAGGTGAAGATCTGGTACAGGTTACTCGAATGGACGCTTCGCTTGTCAAACTGCTGTTGCATTGTGAGGCTGTAATACTTCGCGTCGATGATGAGGACAGTCCTGCCCTGCTCGAGCGTTATGTCAGTGTGCATAGCGGGGAGCATGTCATCGAAGCCGTCGTCGAGAGCCCAGCTGATGTACGGCGCCCCTGCAGAAAGCTCTGGGTGCTCGCGTCTGTAGTACTCAAGGATGAACTTCTCGTACAGGTGGCTCATGCGTTGCTCGTCGAGGAGGTCCATCATGCGGATGCTTCCGTCTTCCTGCGTCTGGAGGAGGCCCTTCACGACCAGCCAGCACACATTCATGAGCATGCGGTAGGCCTGATTGTTCCGGTCGAAGCGCATGTGCCAGTCCTCATGTGCAAGGTCTACGTCGCCCACGTCCACGAAGTACGGTAGCAGCCGCCTGAGCGCCTTCTTGCGCACCTTGTCGATGTCCGAGCGGACCAGGAGCGCAATCGTCGCCTTGAGGATGCGGTTCATGCGCGTGTCCGTGCTGAACTCGTCGTAGCTGCAGACCAGCTGCCTGCGCAGGATCGAGCGTGTCTTCAGAGACTCGGACAGCTCTATCTTTCCCCTCGGGGAGGAGAGCGCCTCCTCGCGGTCGATATACTCTTGACCGAGGCCTCGCTTTAGCTGCAAGCTTACACCCCGCGCCAGTATCGCGGCAAGGAGCTCGGCGGTGTTTCCAAACTCCTCGGCGGCTATGTCGCAGTAGCCCTGCCCCCGTAGCGTCTGGAACGCGTAGGCGAGCATGTAGTAGATGTTCTGTATCCGGATCACTGGATGGACCTATGTAGTTTGTCTGCCCAGTCATCGACCTTGGAGGGCTCGTCGAACCAGTACTCGCGTAGCATCGGCACGAGCTCGTAGTCGGCGATTTCCGAGAGCTTCTCGTCCGTCACGTCGTCCGGAGACATGCGGCAGAAGTAACTGTGGCCGATGCAGAAGCCGTCTCCGAGCGACTCGTCGGAAGCGATCGCCTCGTTCAGCTTCACGACGCAGGCGACGAGCCTGTCGAACTTCTCGCTGGCAAGCCCCTCCTGGTACGCGGCGAAGCTCTCCGTGTCGAAAGCTGGTCGGAGCTCGAAGAACGCGAAGCGGCGACGCAGCGCGTAGTCGAGCATGGCGAGTGAGCGGTCAGCTGTGTTCATCATTCCTATGAGGTAGACGTTGCTCGGGACGTAGAACAGCTCGTGCGAGTAGAGCAGCTGCAGCGTGTTCCTCGGTCCGCGCTTGTCGTTCTCGATGAGCATGAACAGCTCGCCGAAGATCTTCGAGAGGTTACCGCGGTTGATCTCATCGATGATGAAGAAGTAGTCGTTGTCAGAGTCGTCCTGTGCCTTCTTGCAGAAGCTGTAGAACGTGCCCTTCTCGAGGTCGAAGCCCTGCGCATTCGGGCGGAACCCCTCGATGAAGTCCTCGTAGCTGTAGCTCTGGTGGAACTGCACCATCATCACGCGCTCGGCGTCCTTCACACCCATCATGGAATAGGCCAGGCGCTTTGCGGCGAAGGTCTTGCCCACGCCCGGGGCGCCCTGCAGGATGATGTTCTTCTTCGCGCGCAGGACGTTGGCGAGGGTCCCGTAGCGCTCGGCGTCCATGTAGACCTCCGAGAGGAAATCCTCGGGTGTGTACGCCGGGTATTCGACTGCGCCTGAGCCTTCCTCGGGTTCGCCGTCCTCGTCCTCGAAGAACGAGTCGAGCTTCGCGACGAGGTCGGGATAGGCGGTGATGTCCGTCAGGGTCTTCATGGCGAGGAGGTCTTCTGTTTGCCACTCTCCGCCGTGCGTCCAGCGTACCTTGCGGATGTTCGGGTAGGAGTCGCCATTGTCGTCGAACTGGTAGTCCCCCTCGACGACGCCGCGGCCTATGATCACGCTGCGGCCCCGCTTCGCGAAGACGACATCGCCCGGCTTCAACTCACGAGAGAACTGCCAGAGCGCGAGTGCGGAATTCTTCTGCGAGAACTTGCTGCTGTACAGGGTGCGCAGGCTCTTGCGGATGTCTTCCTTGCTGACGTACTGCTCGACGTTGCCGAGCTTGCTCCAGCCGATGCCCATGATGCCGCGCGCGTAGAAGTCGTCCCACCTAGCGGCGCCGTCTCCTGGGGAGTAGGTCCAGTAGTGCGTGGTCCTGATACCCTCGTCTCCGAGGGCGTTTTCCTCCGCTTTCACAGCTGCTGCCTTCTCGGCAGCCTTCCTCTCCTGGTTGACGCGCTCGGACTCCACGAAGGCGGCAGCTGTCAGCGAGGGGAAGTCTGTATACGGGCACTCTTCGCTTCTAAGCTCCGACTTAATGGTGTCGCAAATGACGAGGTAGCGCTCTCCGTCGTGAACTGGCGAGTCCTTCTCCTTCGGCACGGCGTTGGCGATAGCGCTACCGGCCTTTGCGACGTCGGCCATAAACCAGCGGTTGCGCGAATCCAAACTGATGAAGCTATAGGGCCTTGCCCAGTAGAGGCCCATAGTGAGCTTCCAGCCAAGCGAAAACTGAATGACTGTGGCATCGAATGCATCGACGAATGCCTTGCGGTTCTCTTCGCTATCATCGGCGTCTAGCGCGAGTTCGGCTTCGAACACGCTCCAGAGGTTATCGATGTCGTGCTCACTGCGCCGTTCGTCGTTGGCGAAGGCATAGAAGGTCGCGTTGAGATTGTTGAGCACGGGGATGCCCTCAAAGTCCGTGGGCTGGTCTGCCCCAATGTCGAACACCTCTGCGATGACTGCGATGATCTTCCGTCGGTTTGCATCCGTGATGCCCTTATTGAAAAGGCCGAAGACGGTGAACGGGTCAATATCATTCAGCTCATCTGCCTCGAGCTTGGGCAGTTGCATCCCAGTGCGCGAATACGCGTCGTTCAACATGGAGATGAGTGTCTGTCGGTCATTCCTGTAAGCCAGCAGCTTGTCTGCGAGTTTCTGGTAGAAGCCCGTCCACGAGTGTTGACTGTTTATCTGTATCGCCACGTTGTCCACAGCTTCCCTCCTTATTTCGAGTACAGGTCGAAAACCAAAACCCGCACGTAAGTAATCTGGCCAGGTTTATCGCTTCTCACGAACTGGCAGTCGAGTTCGTTCTTATCGATAGCCTTGAAACTGCGGATATCTTCATGTGACTGAAGGGCATTGCTCACATGTGCGAGGACATCATCAAACCTGCGCTTCCGGGAAAACACTATCAGCGCTGTTTTGACATCGCGCCAAGTCAAGTACCCCAAGAGCTGAGCTATAGCGTCAGTGAACGCCGCCAACGAGTTGCTCCTGCAGTTCCATCTCGGTAGCGCCGCTGTTCACAAGCTCCGAATACTTCACCTCGTGCACCTGCCTTTGAGTAAATACAACGTGAATACATTCTAGCAGTAATGCATTTGTGTGAGTGCTAGTTCCTGCAGCATGAGACAGATTTTCAGCTCTAAGCAAGCAGCCTATCTTGTGCGCACAACGCTCGAGATAGCGCTTGTCGACACCGGAAGCCACGTCCATCGCGCTGTCGCTCCGATAAAGCGTCGATCCACTCGGATGACGAGCAACAAAAAACCCGCCGAGGCGGGTTTAAAATTCTTATGGTCGCGGGGGCAGGATTTGAACCTACGACCTTCGGGTTATGAGCCCGACGAGCTACCAGACTGCTCCACCCCGCAATGCATGCGCTTATGCGTGAACAAGTACTATACCTCGCAGCTCTCTCTACGTCAAGCAAAATCGACGATTTTCTCGCCATGAGGGTGTGACGTGGGCGTGCAAGAGCCAAGAAAGTTGCACTGTCGCCAGCACAAGTGGGGCCAGACGGCTAAACTATTGATACTGTCTTTGGGGCGCTGTGCTTGCGCCAAACAGCTATCGAAGGACTTTTGAGGATGACATTACACGAGCTCCTGGCGCTCTTCACCAGCAAGAACATCGAGTACACTACCGCGCATCTTGACGCGGTGGATCAAAACGCACAGCTCACCGATGTTGCAAGCGATTCTCGTGAGGTCACCCCCGGCTCGCTATTTGTTTGCAAGGGCGCGCACTTCTCGCCAGCGTATCTGGCAAGCGCGGTGGAAGCTGGAGCTGTTGCGTACCTCTGCCAGCAGTCGCTTGCGGAAGAGCTGCAGGCAGTGGCGCCAAACGTAGCCGCTATTTGCGTGGATGACGTGCGTCTTGCCATGGCCTACGCGGCCGCAGGCGTTGCGGGCCACCCCGACAAGAAGCTCACCACCATCGGTATTACGGGCACAAAAGGCAAGTCTACCTGCTCATATATGCTGCGCGCCATTCTTGACGGCGACGAGCCGTACTCCAAGTGCGGCGTGATCGGCGGCATCGAGGTGTTTGACGGCAAGGACACGCAGCCCGCACACAACACCACGCCCGAGGCTCCTGAGCTGTGGCGCCATCTCAAGCACGCTGCGGATGCTGGCCTCCCCTACGTTGACATGGAGATTTCCAGCCAGGGACTCAAGTACGACCGCACGGTTGGCCTCAACCTGAGCGTCGCGGTGTTCTTGAACATTGGAACTGATCACATTTCCCCTGTTGAACACCCTACTTTTGAGGATTACTTTGAGAGCAAGCTGAAGATTTTTGACCTGGCTCGCGTGGCCGTTATCAACAAGAACACGATGATGTTTGACCAGGTCATGGAGCGTGCACAGAAGTGCGAGAAGGTCCTGACTTTCTCCACAACCGATTCCGACGCCACCGTTTGGGCGGACGAAATCACCCCTCACCAGGGCATGGTTACGTTTACCGTGCACGCGCCAACTTGGACCGGCGCCGCCGCGCTGCCCATGTCCGGCCTCTTTAACGTGGAGAACGCTCTTGCAGCGATCACCGTTGCCGATTACCTGGGCATTCGCGAGAAGGACGCTGTGCTTCCGCTGATGAACGTTAAGGTACCAGGTCGCATGGAGCTGCTGAGCTCGCCTGACAACAAGGTAACGGGCTTGGTCGACTACGCCCACAACAAGCTCTCCTACCAGAAGCTTTTCTCGTCAACTGCTAAGGAATTCCCTGGTTATGGCCGCTATGTGGTCATGGGAGCCGTCGGCGGCAAGGCGTACAATCGTCGCCAGGAGCTGCCGGAAGAGGCGGCCAAGTGGGCGGACCTGATGATTTACACCACCGAGGACTGCAACATGGAAGATCCTGCGGTGATTTGCGCGCAGATGGCCGAGGCTACGCCCGAGGGCGCCGCGCACAAGATTATCCTTGACCGCTATGACGCCATTTACGAGGCAGTTTCCGCTGCTTACGACGACCCTCGCCCGGCGCTGGTGTACCTGCTGGCCAAGGGCGACGAGCCGTTCAACATTATCGGCGGCAAGCACGTTCCGTGGATGACGGATGCTGCTGCGTTCAAGGCTGCCGTTCGCGCCAAGCTGGACGAGTGCGCCGGTCGCACGGGCCGCGAGTAGCGAAGCAGGTAGACGCGCTGCCCAGAGCAGGTAGCGGGTGCGGGCGCACGGGGTGGAGTCGAAGCTCAGACAAACATGCAAGTCAGACCGGTGTTCACGCAGATGGACGCCGGTTTTTTGTACGGCGACAGCGTCGTGTTCGGACAAACTTGCAGGTCAGACGCGCGAAGCGCCGATGCGAGTGCACGGGGTTTCTCGCCAGATGCGCCCTTCTCTTTTAGTGCACCATGCGAGCCTGAAAAATGCATCATGTCTGAGTAAATTTACTCAGACATGATGAGAAAAACCGGCAAATAGCTCAGACATGGTGCACTTTTCCGGCAAATTGTTCAGACATGGCGAGAGAATCAGGCTCCATTGAAGGGCACCTTGAGCATGCCTCAAAGCCCGCCTAAAAAGTGCAAAGAATCTGTGTTTGGGATACAGATTCTTTGATGAAATCAGGCAAATCCACAGATTCTTTTATGGTTTTAGGCAAAATCCACAGATTCTTTGCAGAAATCAGGCGCGCGCCAAACGCGCCATCCGTCTGGCGAGAAACCCCGCCCACTAGCAGCGGTTACGCACAAGAAAGCCCGGTACCCACACGAAGTGAATACCGGGCGGAAGGCACGTTTGTGCAGCTAGCGCGCGGCGCTCGCGGTTGCGGCGCTCGCAGCTCGTACGCGGCGCTCGGCGCTCGCAGCTCGTGGCGTGTTACTCGTTGTCGCCAGCGGTTGCCTGAGTTGCGGAGATAGCCTGATCAGCATCGGAAGCGTCTGGCCAAGACCAGTCGGTGAATGCTGGGTGATCATAGCCCTTATCGACAGCAAACTCGAAGGCCTCGGTGCGGAACTTCTCCCACTCGTCGATCTGATCTGCCCACTTCTGAGCGTCAATCATGCGGAGGGCGTCAGCAGCAAGTGCCCAACGGTCCATGTTGTTCAGGCGCAGCATATCGTAAGGAGTTGTGGTGGAACCCTGCTCCTCGTAGCCGTGAACGTTGAAGTTGTCGTGGTTTGGACGATTCCAAATCAAACGACGGACGGAACCAGCGTAAGCGTGGAATGCAAAGAGAACTGGCTTGTCTGCGGAGAAGAGCTTGGTGAACTCCTCGTCGGAGAGAGCCTCGTTGTTCTCGGAAGCGTTCTGGATCTTGAGCAGGTCAACAACGTTGACGAAGCGAGCCTTGATGCCCAGCTTGCCAAGCATGTCAAGAGCTGCCAGGAGCTCCTGGGTTGGGACGTCGCCGCAGGATGCGAGAACAATGTCCTCCTCGCCAGCCTCAGCGTTGGAAGCCCACTTCCACTCCTTAGCGCCAGTTGCAAGCTCCTCGCGAGCCTCGTCGAGAGTTACCCACGTCGGAGCAGGCTGCTTACCAGCGAAGATTGCGTTGATGCAGTTTGTGGAGGTGTAGCACTTCTCGCCAACTGCAAGCAGGAGATTAGCATCTGCTGGGAAGTAGATGTTGGTGATGTGGTCGTTGTTGAAGCTCTTGTTGAGCATGATGTCAACAAAACCAGGATCCTGGTGAGAGAATCCGTTGTGGTCCTGGCGCCAAACGTGGCTGGAAAGGACCAGGTTAAGAGCGGAGATAGGCTTGCGCCATGGAATGTGGCGGACGGTAGCCTCAAGCCACTTAGCGTGCTGGTTGATCATGGAGTCAACGATGTGAACGAATGACTCGTAGCTAGACCAGATGCCGTGGCGGCCGGTCAGGGTGTAGCCCTCAAGCAGGCCCTCGCACTGGTGCTCGGAAAGCTGCTCGATAACGTTACCAACTGGGGAGATGTGCTCGTCGTTCTCGAAGTCGTCGTTGAAGCCGCCGAACCACTGCTTGTCGGTTACCTGGAAGGAAGGCTGCAGGCGGTTGGAAGCGGTCTCGTCAGGTCCGAAGATACGGAACTCGGAACGATTGCTGTTGATGAGCTCAGCGGTGTACTCGCCAAGGACGCGCGTTGCCTCAGTAGCACCAAAGCCGTGGCCCTTCTCGGCAACTGGGATTTCGTACTTCTTTGCGTCAGGAAGGACGAGGTTGCGGCGGATTGCGCCACCGTTTGCGTTAGGGTTAGCGCCAAGGCGGAGATCGCCCTTAGGCATGAAAGCGGTAACCTCTGGACGGATTGCGCCCTTCTCGGTGAAGAGGGTCTCTGGCTTGTAGGAGCTCATCCAGTCGCGAAGGACCTGGAAGTGAGCCTCGGTGTCGCGAGCGGATGCCAGTGGAACCTGGTGTGCGCGCCAAGAGCCCTCGGTCTTCTTGCCGTCGATGTAAGGAGGGCAAGTCCAACCCTTAGGGGTGCGGAAGATGATCATTGGGTAGTAAGGACGGGATGCGTCACCTGCGGCTGCGCGAGTCTTGATAGCGCAGATCTCGTTGAAGACAGCCTCGAGAAGAGCTGCGAAACGACGGTGAATGGATGCGTGATCCTCGTCGTCGAAGCCAGCAACAAAGTTATATGGGTGGTAGCCCATGCCGCGGAAGAACTCGTCGCGCTCACCGTCGGAAATACGAGCCAGGATAGTTGGGTTAGCAATCTTGTAACCGTTGAGGTGCAGGATTGGGAGAACGATACCATCGGTCAGTGGGTCCATGAACTTGTTGGTCTGCCAAGAAGTTGCAAGTGGGCCGGTCTCTGCCTCGCCGTCGCCGACAACAGCGACTGCCAGCAGGGATGGATTGTCCAGGACGGCGCCGTATGCGTGGGACAGGGTGTAGCCCAGCTCGCCGCCCTCGTGGATGGAGCCTGGAGTCTCAGGTGCGTAGTGGGAAGGAATTCCGCCTGGGTAAGAGAAGCGGCGGAAGAACTTCTGGAGGCCCTCTTCATCGTCGGTGATGAATGGATAGGTCTCGCGATACGTACCGTCGAGCAGGGACTGTGCGGTACCAGCAGGTCCACCGTGACCAGGACCCATGAGGAAGATGGTGTTCTGGTTATGGTCGCGGATGAAGCGGTTGACGTGGCCGAACAGGAAGTTCAGGCCTGGGGTGGTTCCCCAGTGGCCAACCAGACGATGCTTAACGTCCTCGCGAGAGAAGTCATCCTTCATAAGTGGGTTGCTGCGAAGATAAATCTGACCAACAGACAGGTAGTTAGCTGCGCGCCAATACCTATCGACGCCGGCAAGAGCCTCCTCAGATACAGGCCGATTCAGGGTCTGCCAAGGTGTACCGTACACGGGCTGAGCCATGTGCTCCTCCTTTTCTTGGGCTGCTGCCTGCGCGTTTACACAGGTCAGACAACCTCGTTGCTTCCATTACCTGAGCGAGTGTTTTGTTCGCTGTCCCCTGAAAGCGTGCGTGTAGCTACGTTATGCTGTACACGCAAAACACGTGCAATTTCTGTGCACGTGCGCCGCTTTTAGCGCGGATATTCCCGCCTTGCGGCAAGATCCAGTGTGGGTATTCCCACGTTAAAGCGAGGGATAGAGCGAACATAACAACACATACATAACAGTATGATGCTTCGGCTATGTTTCAAATACTACTCTAAGTGATAAAACGTTTTATCACAGTGAGATTTCTTGAAATTCTTTCTGGAAAGTACTAAGGCGCCCGAAGAGCGCCTTAGTGCACCTCACAAGTCAATTTTTCTCCAGTCGAACGTTCAAACAGGATCCGACGATGCCCAAAACAGCCCAAGCGGATCCCAAGTGGTAAAAATTGCGTTTAGTTGGGGTTTTCATTTTTCTGCATACAGTATTTGCGCAGATAAAAATTTTTAAGGCGGTAATAAATCGTCTTAGTTGGGGATAAATCAGCTAATTTTAAGTTTTCATCCCCAACTAAACGGGTTTTTTACCTTTTTCGGTACATAATTTTGAGCTCAAAAGTTACGTATTCATAGAAATGCATTTTATTGCACAAATATGCAGAAATCTGATTAGCGACCCAAAACACGCACGCTATTCTTCTCAATCATGCGCGGCTCAAGGATTATCTGGATTGACGCGCTGTCATTCTGCGCTTCGATGCCGTTTTTCTGCTGTGCATCACCGACTTGCACCACACCGACTTGCGCACCATCCCCCTGGACAACACCACCGTGCTCACCCAGACGCCGAAACATAATCGAAAGCGCAGCGTCAGAAAGCTCATCAACATTTTGCTCAATCGAGGTCAGCGCTGGCTCAAACAGTGCGTCTGAAATGCTGTTATCGTATCCGACAACAGAATAGTCGCGCGGAACATGCAAGCCACGCTCGTACAGATAGCGCAGCAAGCCCAACGCAATGTTGTCCGACGTTGCAACAACCGCAGTAGCATTCACGCGAATCAGCTGCTGAGCTGCAAGATACGCATCAGGAATGTAATAATCGCTGGTCAGCACAAGCGACTGATCAAACTCCAAACCCTTCTCGCCAAGCGCGCGAACGTAACCGTCGAGGCGAGCACGGCCGGTGTTGGAGGCGGTGTTGACCATACACGCAATGCGGCGATGACCGTGGTCTAGCAGGTATTTTGTGGCCAGATAGCCGCCAAGCTCGTTGTTGAACGTGACTTTGTCACAGTCGAGCGCGTCAATGGTTCGGTCCACCATGATGTACGGCACGGGCAGCTGCTCCAGGTCGGCGATGAGCTGCTTCGAGGCTTCTACCTCGTCGGACGTGATGATAAAGATGCCGTCGGCACCGCGATTGACCAGCAGTCGCACAAGGTCCGCGTCGTTTGACGTGCTGTTATCCGAGTTGGTGATAAACAGCGCGTACCCGCGGCGGCGGCACTTCATCTCCAGCATCTTTGCAAACGACGAGAAAAACCGGCTCTCGATATTCGGCACGATCAGCCCCAGCGTCTGCGTATGCTGCGTGACCAGGCTTCTTGCGATCTGGTTGGGAATGTAGTGTTCGCGACGGGCAACGTCGAGGATGCGGCGGCGGTTCTCGTCACTCACGCGCACCGGTCGGCCGTTCAGCACCAGCGAAACCGTGGCGGGCGACAGCCCCACCTCGCGCGCAATCGTTTTTAGGGTGACTTTTTCCGCCACGTTACCTCGCAACTTGCCCCGTTTATCGTTGTTGCTTAAGTATAATAGTCGAGAAACCCCTGCGGCTGGTCGTCCGCCAAAAGCCAGACGTTGTCTCCACACGACAACCGTATCCGCGGCTCGGCACTCGCACCCACCTGCTGCGCCTTGAATCTGGCGCTCGCACGACAACCGCATTCCGAGAGGACGCGCATGAACATTACTCCACAGGAAATCGCCGAAACCCTCGCCATGGTCAGCGAGCAAAACCTTGACCTGCGTACCATCACGATGGGCATCTCGCTCAATAGCTGCGCAGACGAGGACCTGGATCGCATGTGCCAGAAGGTCTACGACCGCATCACGCGCCAGGCCGAGCACCTGGTGGCCGTGGCCGAAGACCTGGAGCGCGAGTACGGCATCCCCATTGCCAACAAGCGCGTTTCCGTCACGCCAATCGCGCAGATTGCGGCCTGTACCTCGGCGCAGGATCTGACCCCGCTGGCCCACACACTGGACCGCGCAGCCGAGACGCTGGGCATCGACTTTTTGGGTGGCTTCTCGGCACTGGTCCACAAGGGCCTTGGCGACGCCGACCGCCGACTCATCGCATCCATCCCCGAAGCGCTGGCTACCACGTCGCGCGTCTGTTCCTCGGTAAACGTCGCGTCTACGCGCGCGGGCATCAACATGGACGCCGTCCTGCTCATGGCCAAAACCGTGCTCGAAGCCGCTCGCCGCACCACCGACATTCAGTGCTACGGTGCCGCTAAGCTGGTCGTTTTTGCCAACATGGTGGAGGACTCCCCCTTCATGGCCGGCGCGGTCCACGGCAGCGGAGAGGCAGACGCCGTCATTAACGTGGGCGTTTCCGGTCCTGGCGTCATGGCTGCGGCCCTCGCCGAACTTCCCGACTCCGCAAACCTCATGGACGTTGCCGAGAAGATCAAGCAAACGGCATTCAAGATTACCCGTGCAGGCGAGCTGATGAGCCGCGAGGCTTCAAGGCGCCTGGGTGTCGAGAAGGGCATCGTAGACCTCAGTCTTGCGCCAACCCCAGCAGCTGGCGATTCCGTCGCTAAGATTCTGGAGCTCATCGGCGTTGGCGAATGCGGCGGTCCCGGAACTACTTGCGCACTTGCCCTGCTCAACGATGCTGTCAAAAAGGGCGGCGTCATGGCGTCGTCAAGCGTTGGCGGCCTGTCCGGCGCATTCATCCCGGTCTCCGAGGATGCGGGCATGATTCGCGCAGCACAAGACGGTGCGCTTTCTCTCGAGAAACTCGAGGCGATGACCTCAGTGTGCTCCGTTGGTTTGGACATGATTGCTATTCCTGGTGATTCTTCTGTGGAAACCATCGCAGGCATCATCGCAGATGAGATGGCTATTGGCGTCATCAATACCAAGACCACAGCGGTCCGCGTTATCCCAGCTATCGGTTACAACGAGGGCGACGTCCTGGAGTTTGGTGGCCTCTTTGGATCCGCGCCCATCATGCCGGTCAACCAGTTTGCGGGTACGGTGCTTGCCCACCGAGGCGGTCGCTTCCCCGCTCCACTCAATTCACTCAAGAACTAGCAAAAGAGCCTCCACATCTGAACTGCCTCCCATTTCTTGGACATATGAAATGGGAGGTAGTTTATATGCGGGTGAATATGATTCCGTAGCGTATTAGCGGCGGCTTTGAGGCCCGGCGCACAAAATAGCGCAGCTTTGGTAGGTTCTGCTGAAGAATCGACATGTTCCTAATCAAAATAGCCAGGAAGCTAGGCGGTTGCACCGCTTGGTATACATTTCTATGCATAAACTTCACTTAATATGCTTGAAAATGAATAGAGAAATATAAAAAATCTAACTATAGGTAAATTCCGTACCTAAGGAACACACCTATGACAGATATTCTGCTCAATTACGGCCATATTACACATCAAATGAAGATAATCTGCGCGTTTGAGGTATTTTCAGCGTCATGTATACGTCTTTTTGACAGATTATCTGACTTAAGTGTGTTTTGAACTACCTCCTATTTCTCGTGTCCAAGAAATAGGAGGTAGTTCAATCGGAGGCTCTTTTTAGTTGCAGGTTTTATGCGCTTGCGACTCAGTGCTCGCCGTGCACGCCGTGCACGTGGTGCGCGTGGTGCTCGTGACCTGCGTGCTCATGCTCGCAGTGGCCATGCTCGTGACCTGCGTGCTCGTGCTCGTGCGCGTGGTGATCGTGGTGCTCGCCGTGCTCGCCGTGATTGTGCGCGTGGTGCGCGCGCTCGCCGTGCTCGTGCTCACCGTGCTCGCAG